>JAHEBY010000380.1 GCA_024642025.1 Comamonadaceae bacterium
ATCCCGCGGATGATGTTGACGCGACAAACTGCCATGTCAAACCCCACGAACCCGACAGCACATTCTGCAACCACATGGCGCCTGCCAGCGTCTTGCCGTCGGTTACCTTGCCGTCTCGACACCACTGGTACAGCTCATCCGGAGTTGCTGTAATGACCTCGAGAAACTCACCGTCATCCAAGTGCGTTTTGCCTGGCGCCAGCTGTCGGGCAAACCAGATGTCGATAAATTCGGTTGAATAGGCAACCAGAGGGTGCATCAGCCCGGCGCGGGCCCACTCTTTGGCGGTGTAGCCGGTTTCTTCGGACAGCTCGCGTTGCGCACATAGCTGAACATCCTCGCCCGGCTCGAGTTTGCCAGCTGGGAATTCGATCATCACTTCGCCAATCGGGTGGCGATACTGGCGTTCGAGCACGAGGCGAACACCACCATCCGGGGCTTCCAAGAGCGGGATGATCATCACCGCGCCAGGGTGCACAACGTATTCTCGCGTTGCAAGCTTGCCATCCGGCAACTTTACCGTGTCGCGCTTCGCGTGCAGGAAGCTGCCCTTGAATAGTTCGAGGCTGGCGTCGACTGCTTCGACCAAGTGACGATCAGTCACGGCGCTTGAGCAGGTAGCGGTAGACAAAACCCGGAAACGCGAACGTGATGAACAACGCCCCTGTTATGGCGTAAAACTCCCAGTTCTGGGGGGCAATTTGACCCATCCGCTTTTCAAGAAGCAACGCCACGCCCCCAATCAGAAAGTAGAAAATGACCAGCTCGAGGAGACGCCAGGCCAACGATTTGGGCTTTGCAAATGGCACACCCAGCAGGAACCGCTGCGTGAAAAAAGGCAAGTTGGCCGCGCAAAAAGCACCCAACACAACCAGCCAAACCGAGGCAGCTTGGGACACGATAGGTTAGCTCTTTGGTCAGCCCACAAGCGGGCTATGGCGCCATGATCTGGGCAATTGCCCGGCCGCAAAGCGCCATCAAGCCACCGGGCAAAATGCCCAAGATCAGTACCAATGCACCGTTTACAGACAAGACCACTCGAACATCGGTTGAGAGGGAAATCTGATGCTGGCGAGTAGGCTCGTCAAAGTACATGACCTTGACGACACGAAGGTAATAGAAGGCGCCCACCAACGACATCAGAACGGCAAAAACAGCCAACCCAATATGGAAAGCCTGACCAGATGCAATCAGGGCCTGCAGCACGGACAACTTGGCATAAAACCCGACCATAGGTGGGATGCCCGCGAGCGAAAGCAGACAAACGGCCATAACTGCCGCATACAACGGGCTGTGCTGATTGAGACCCGCGAAGTCTGAAATCTCCTCGCTCTCAAAGCCGTCGCGGGCGAGCAGCATGATCACGCCAAAGCTGGCCAGCGTGGTGAGCACATAGGTCAGCACATAAAACATGGATGAGCCATACGCATCCGCGGAAGAAATAGTGTTGCCGTTGATCACACCAGACATGAAGCCCAGCAAGACAAAACCCATTTGCGAGATGGTGGAGAACGCCAGCATGCGCTTGAGGTTGGTTTGAGCAATGGCAGCCAGATTTCCAACCAGCAATGAACCCACCGCGAGAATCATCAACATTTGCTGCCAGTCTATGGCCAGCGGCAGCATGCCCTCAACCAGCAGGCGAATGATGATCGCGAAGGCCGCCAGCTTGGGTGCGCCACCAATCATCAGGGTAATGGCAGTTGGTGCGCCCTGATAAACGTCCGGAATCCACATGTGAAACGGTACGACTCCGAGCTTGAAAGCAAGCCCGGCGACCACAAACACAAGCCCAAACACCAACACCTGGTGCTTGATCTGCCCGGTGGCAATGGCTCGAGCTACTTCATTGATATCCAGCGAGCCCGTGGCGCCATACATCATTGACATGCCGTACAACAGGAAGCCTGAAGCCAGTGCGCCGAGCACAAAATACTTCATGGCGGCTTCCGTCGCAACAGCGTTGTCACGCCGCAGCGCAACCAGCGCATAGCTGGACAAGGTGAGCAGCTCCAGCCCCATGTAGATAACAAGGAAATTGTTGCCCGAGATCATGATGAACATGCCAAGCAGAGAGAACATGCTGAGCGTGAACATCTCGCCACCACGCAACATGTCGCGGTCAGCAGCATAGGGGCGCCCGTAGACCAGCGTCACCATCACGGCAATGGTGGCAAAACACTTGAGCCAGTTACCCATTGAATCGTTCACAACCATGTTGCCAAAGCCATAGAAGGTGAGCCCGGCATCTGCATAAAGTGCCGACAGGAGGGCGACCAATCCCAGCGTGAGGAGAGTCAGCGCATAGGTTGCCGTTCTGCGGGCGCTTTTCACGCCAAGATCCACCAACAGCACAACGCAGGCCATGACCAGCAGGACGATCTCCGGGTAAACCGAGATCCAGCTGAGTTTGTCAATCATGTTTAGAGTCTCTTAATTCAGGTCGATCAGTTGAGCTTGCTTATTGCAACGTGCTTGAGCAGCTCGGTGACCGATGGGTCCATCACGTCCGTAAAAGGTTTTGGATGAATGCCCATGTACAAAACAGCTACGGCCAACAAAGACAGCATCAGGAATTCACGGGCATTGATGTCTTTCAAGTCTTTGACGTCATCGTTTGCCACCGGGCCAAGATAGACTCGTTTGAACATCCAGAGGGTATAGGCCGCGCCGAATATCAGGGCACTGGCAGCTGCCAGACCCACCCAGAAATTGAACTTCACCGCACCCAGAATAACCATCCATTCGCCAACGAATCCGGCGGTTGCCGGTAGCCCGCAGTTGGCCATGGCGAAGAACAGGGCAAACGCGGTGAACTTGGGCATGGTGTTGATCACTCCACCGTAGCTGGCGATCTCGCGCGAGTGCACCCGGTCGTACAAAACGCCGATGGCGAGGAACATGGCACCCGAGACAAACCCGTGCGCAATCATTTGTACGAGGCCGCCTGAAAGGCCCAGGTTATTGAAAATGAAGAAGCCAAGCGTGACGAAGCCCATGTGTGCAACCGATGAATACGCCACGAGCTTCTTCATGTCCTTTTGCACAAGCGCCACCAGGCCCACGTAGATCACGGCCACGAGCGACAGCGCAATCATCAACCAGGCCCATTCGCGGGCGGCGTCGGGCGCTATCGGCATGGAAAACCGC
>JAHEBY010000043.1 GCA_024642025.1 Comamonadaceae bacterium
GATTTTCTGCGCAAGCGCGCCTTCATCAATCGAGTCCTCCGCTTCAATGGCTTCAATCGTCTTGCCTATATTGCCACCCAGCACGATATCGGTGCCGCGGCCCGCCATATTGGTGGCAATGGTGATCATCTTGGGGCGACCAGCCTGGGCCACGATGTCGGCCTCTTTTGCATGTTGCTTTGCATTCAGCACCTGATGCGGCAACTTCGCTTTTTCCAACAGCGTGGCGATAATCTCCGAGTTTTCAATAGAGGTCGTTCCGACCAAGACGGGCTGCCCGCGCTCGTAGCAATCCCGAATGTCCTGAATGGCCGCGTCGTACTTCTCTTTGGTTGTTTTGTAAACGCGATCAAGTTGGTCTTCCCGGCGACTGGGTCGGTTTGGCGGCATGACCATCGTTTCAAGCCCGTAAATCTCCTGAAATTCGTAAGCCTCCGTGTCGGCAGTACCGGTCATGCCTGCCAACTTGGAGTACAGGCGAAAGTAGTTCTGGAATGTAATTGACGCCATGGTCTGATTTTCAGGCTGTATCAAAACACCCTCTTTGGCTTCTACTGCCTGATGCAGCCCGTCGCTCCAACGCCGCCCGGACATCAGTCGCCCGGTGAACTCGTCAACAATCACGATCTCACCCTGTTGCACAACGTAATGCTGGTCTTTGTGAAAAAGATGGTTGGCTCTCAACGCAGCATTCAAGTGATGCATCAGCGTAATGTTGGCCGGGTCGTAAAGCGACGCACCCTCAGGGATCAGCCCGATGCTGGAGAGGATTCGTTCAGCGTTCTCATGGCCTTGCTCAGTCAGAAATATCTGATGGCTTTTCTCGTCTAGCGTGAAGTCGCCCGCCTTTATCACGCCCTCCCCGGTGCGCGGATCGGCCTCGCCGATTTGCGAAGTCAGCTGAGGTACGACCCTGTTGATAGCCAAATATAGGTCAGTATGATCCTCTGCCTGGCCACTGATGATCAGCGGTGTCCGTGCTTCGTCAATAAGGATCGAGTCAACCTCATCAACAATGGCGTAATTGAGCCCTCGTTGAACCCGGTCGGCCGCCTCATAAACCATGTTGTCCCGAAGATAGTCGAAACCATATTCGTTGTTGGTCCCATAGGTAATATCGGCACGGTATGCGGCCTGTTTTTCTTCCCTTTGCATCTGCGGCAGGTTAATGCCTACGGACAGGCCCAGGAAGTTGTACAGCTTGCCCATCCACTGTGCATCACGGTTGGCAAGGTAATCATTGACGGTGACAACATGGACGCCCTTGCCAGTGAGCGCATTCAGATAGACGGGAAGGGTGGCTGTGAGGGTTTTCCCTTCGCCCGTTCCCATTTCCGATATCTTCCCATTGTGGAGAGCCATTCCTCCGAGCAACTGCACGTCGAAATGGCGCATTTTCATGACCCGTTTAGAGCCCTCCCGAACAACTGCAAATGCTTCAATCAGGATTGAATCGAGGGACTCTCCCTCGCCGACCCGTTGCTTGAACAATTGGGTCCTGGCCTTCAACTCGTCATCCGACAGCTTCTCCAGGTCACCCTCCAAGGAGTTGATACGTGTAACACTGGATTTGTATTGCTTAAGAAGGCGGTCATTGCGACTGCCGAAGATTTTTGTCAGGATATTGGTAGCCATGAATGCGAGACCGATCCGCCACCCATCGGGGCAACGGAACAGTGAGATCCTTTATTTTCGGTCTAGAGAAAAAGTGGCCTTCCGGCTGTCGCGAAAGCGCACGAGGCGCCTGACGCATCAATCCTTCGGGCTAGTAGACGATTTTACCTTTGAGCAGCAGGCTTGCCACTCTCACCCGCCAGATCGTCTGGAGGCGCTGGAATGCTGCGGGAGCGCACCAAGCCTTTGGCGACCTGACCTTGCGGCAGCGCGCTGCCCGCAGTCAGGAATTTCTCCGGGTCTTGAGGTACGCCATCGACCCAAACCTCAAAATGCAGGTGGGGCCCGGTTGATCGACCGGTCGTGCCGACTTCCGCAATTTTTTCTCCGCGCCTGACCAGATCACCTTTTTTTACAAACACTTTCGATGCATGGGCATAGCGGGTAATTATTTCGTTGCCATGATCGATTTCGATCATGTTTCCATACCCTGAGTTGTACTCCTGCGTCACCACAACGCCGCCGGCCGCCGCAAGTATGGATTTTCCTGTTTCAGCCTGAAAATCTAGCCCAGTATGCAACGCAGAGTGTCCCGTGAAAGGATCAATACGCCACCCAAACTTTGAGCCCAGAACACCCTCAGCAACCGGCTTTCGGGTTGGCACCATCGTGTATTTTATTTTTTGGTCAAATAGCCGTGACTCCAGGACCGTCATCAAGTCTGTTCGTTGGGCGGTCAATTTTTCTAGATCAGACAATGTCGCGCTCAGTTCATCGATCGAGAGGCTATGACCCGCAATCGTTGCCCCACCTTGGCCCGGCTTAGCTTTAATTTCCATGGCACTGATACCGGCCAAGCCAGAAACGCGTTCACCAAGCGATTCGAGTTGCGTTACTTTCGCCTGCATTTCGCCCAAACGCTTAGCCATAAGATCCAGGTTCTCGCGCAGGAAGCGGTCGCGCTGCTCGCCTTCGTCAGGACTCACCAGCTTGACCATAGAGCCCAAAATGGGCCAGCCCTCACGAACGCTTTTGAGAATAACCCAGTGGTACACACCAGCCGCAACCAACATAAGTACCAGTGAGGCCAGTAACCCGGCCACGATCAGACGGGTTCCGCTCAAATGAATCGCACGGCTCTTGGCAAGCCAGGCATCCGTGATAATCAAATGCATTGAAGGCTCCTGTTCAATCTATCAACTCATGACCCGTCACCACTCACTAACCCTTCAACAGGCCACCCTGGAATCACCGACCCTGGCCAGACTGACCGAGCTGACGGCAGACTCCTCGGCACGTCTCGCCGCCATTGTCAAACTTGTTCCGGCGCCGATCCAACCCTTCATTAAAGCAGGACCGATTGACGGTGACAACTGGTGCCTGATCGTCAAAAACAACGCAGTCGCAGCGAAACTCCGACAGCTACTGCCTGCTCTTGCATCACACTTGAGAAGCAAGGGTTGGAACGTTACCTCAATTCGGCTGAAAGTTCAAACCACAGGCAGCTGATCTGCAATATTGCCGGGACGTTCGGGGAATGGTGCCGATTGTCGGAATCGAACTGACGACCTACCGCTTACAAGGCGGTTGCTCTACCAACTGAGCTAAATCGGCACAAGATACATTTTACAGGAAGCAACTATCACGTCATTTGACGCGCTTCAACACAGGGCGGGGACCACCCGGTGTCCGGGGTGGTTCAGGCGGCGCATCCTCACTGGAGCCACTACCGTCGTTACTCTCTACACTCGTCAAATAAACGGGGTGCTGATCTGCCCCAGAGTGTTTGCTCCCCGCGTCACGTTGGCTGTCCGGCGCAACCGTTGCTTTTATGGCGTCCTTGCCCGCAATAGGGCTGGAGAATGCCATACCTTGCCCGTTCTCACGGGCATAAATGGCCAACACATGACTGATGGGCACCTGAATTTCGCGCGCCGTGCCCCCAAACCGGGCTTTGAACTCGATAAATTCGTTACCCAATTTAAGAGAGCTGGTCGCATCAAAACTGATGTTCAGGACGATTTCTCCGTCTTTCACGTATTCAGTGGGTACCTGAACCCCTGATTCGACGCGAACCGCGACATAGGGCGTAAATCCGTTGTCAGTGCACCATTCGTACAAGGCCCTTATCAAATAGGGGCGCGTGGAGCTTGAGTCCATGGCGTCTATCATTGATGCAACCCGATCGCAAATTACTTTCGCATGACTTTCTCAGACGGCGTCAGAGCTTCAATGTAGGCCGGTCGTGAAAAAATCCTCTCGGCATATTTCAGCAGCGGCGCAGCATTCTTGCTCAGATCAATACCGTAGAAATCCAGGCGCCAAAGCAATGGTGCAATCGCGACATCGAGCATGGAGAAGTTGTCACCAAGCATGAATTTGTTTTTCAGAAAGATTGGCGCCAATTGCGTCAGGCGATCGCGAATATGCGACCTGGCTTTCTCAAGCGCCTTTTCATTGCCCTTGTTGGCCCGGGTCTCCAGCGTCGACACGTGCACAAAGAGCTCCTTTTCAAAATTGAGCAGAAACAGGCGCACACGCGCCCGATCAACCGGATCCCCAGGCATCAACTGAGGATGGGGAAAGCGCTCATCAATATATTCGTTGATGATATTTGACTCGTAAAGGATCAGGTCGCGTTCGACGAGAACCGGAACCTGACCGTACGGGTTCATCACACTGATGTCTTCTGGCTTGTTATATAAATCGACATCACGGATCTCAAAATCCATGCCCTTCTCAAACAGCACGAAACGGCAGCGATGAGAAAACGGGCAGGTTGTTCCTGAATACAAAACCATCATGACAGGGGGCTCCTAAAAATCAAAAAGAGTGGGATGCGAATCGCAGGCCCACTCCGGGAAGCTCATGCCGCACCTTTTACACGGCGCGGGAGCAGGTTGTGAATTGCTATTTCACGTCTTTCCAGAACGCCGCATTCAGACGCCAGGCTACGAAAGTAAAAAGGCCAAGGAACAAAAGTACCCAAACCCCGACGCGAACGCGACTGTTTTGAGATGGTTCGCCCATCCATTGCAAATAGCCCACCAGATCGCCAACGGCTTGGTCGTATTGCAGAGGAGTCATCAGTCCGGGAGAAATCTGCTCCCAGCTCTTGAAGACCTGGACTTCATGGCCATGTTCTTCATGCATCTCGTAAACAGGCTTGCGCGCTCCCTGCAATTCCCACAAGACATGAGGCATGCCGACATTTGGGAACGCCAGATTGTTCCATCCTGTGGGCTTGGTTTCATCCTGATAGTAGGTTCGCAAATAGGTATATAGGTAGTCCGCACCCGAACCTTTGCTGAAGTCGGCCCTTGATCGGGCTATGACTGTCAAGTCAGGGGGGTTGGCTCCAAACCACTCCTTGGCCTGCTTCGGATCGATTGCTGCCTTCATGGTTTCACCGACCTTTTCGGTCGTGAACAATAGGTTGTCCTTGATTTGCTGCTCCGTCAAGCCAATGTCACGCAGGCGATTGAATCGCATATACGCCGCAGAGTGGCAATTCAGGCAGTAGTTGACGAACAGCTTGGCGCCATGCTGCAACGCCACCAAGTCGTTTGTATTGTTTGGTGCCTTGTCCCATGCCGGCCCTTCAGAGCTCGCTTGAGCCCCAGTCGCCACGACCAGTGAAGCCAGTAACGTAAAGAGTATTTTTTTCATTCTTGTAGTCTCCAGCTCAATGCGCTGCGAAGGTTACACGGTCTGGCACAGCCTTGGCCTCACCCAATTTGCTCCACCATGGCATCAGCAGGAAAAATCCGAAATAGAACAAAGTGCCGACCTGTGATACGCGCTCACCCATCGGCGACGGCGGCTGCACGCCCAGGTACCCCAAAATCAAGAAAACAATCACGAACAGGCCATACAGGTATTTGTGCCAACTCGGCCGGTAACGGATGGACTTCACCGGACTGTAATCAAGCCATGGCAGGAAAAACAGGATGATGACGGCACCGCCCATCACCACAACGCCCCAGAACTTCGCATCAATGGACAGCATGAGTACTGCAACCACGGCAGCAGCACCCGCGATGACAGCCTTGAAAAGTGCTGGCATACGGGTCTTGAACACTGCAAAAAGTGCGGCGCCGGCGACGCAGGCGATCAAGGCATACATCATTTCGCTTGTGATTGCCCGCAGCATCGAGTAATACGGCGTGAAATACCAGACTGGGGCAATGTGCGCTGGTGTTTTAAGGGGATCAGCCGGAATGAAGTTGTTGTATTCCAGAAAGTAGCCGCCAAACTCCGGCGCGAAAAAGATGATGGCCGTGAACACCATCAGGAACATGCTCACAGCAAAGATATCGTGCACCGTGTAGTACGGGTGGAACGGAATGCCATCCAGTGGATGACCATCTTTTCCTTTGGTGGACTTGATTTCTACCCCGTCCGGGTTGTTGGAACCCACCTCGTGCAACGCAATGATGTGTGCGGCGACCAGCCCCAGCAATACCAGCGGCACCGCGATCACGTGAAAGCTGAAAAACCGGTTCAGTGTGGCGTCACCCACCACATAGTCACCGCGAATCAACAGAGCCAGATCAGGGCCAACAAAGGGAATGGCCGCGAACAGATTCACAATAACCTGGGCGCCCCAATAGCTCATCTGACCCCAAGGCAGAAGGTAGCCCATGAACGCCTCGGCCATCAGGCACAGGAAAATCGCACAACCAAAGAGCCAGATCAACTCGCGCGGCTTGCGGTAGCTGCCATAGATCAGACCGCGGAACATATGCAGGTAAACCACGATGAAGAACGCCGATGCGCCCGTGGAATGCATATAACGCACCAGCCAGCCCCAAGGCACATCACGCATGATGTACTCGACCGATGCGAACGCCAGCGCCGCATCAGGCTTGTAGTGCATGACCAGAAAAATACCGGTCACGATCTGGATCACAAGCACCAGCAAGGCCAGCGATCCAAAGATGTACCAGAAGTTGAAATTCTTGGGCGCGTAATACTGACCAAGATGTTCGTTGTAAAGCTTGCTGGCGGGAAAACGGTTGTCCACCCAGTTCAGCAACTTCTCGCCCGCCGACGCGTTTGGGGATATTTCTTTCATTTCAGCCACGATGTACTCCGGTATTGCTTTTGGTCTGGGGGTCAGGCTTTTTTATCTTCACCGATGATCAACCGGGTGTCGGACAGATACATGTGCGGCGGAATTTCCAGGTTGTCTGGTGCAGGCTTGTTCTTGAAGACGCGCCCAGCCATATCGAACGTCGAGCCGTGACACGGACACAGGAAACCACCCTTCCAGTCGCTTGGGAGCGAAGGCTGCGCTCCTGCCTGGAACTTATCGGAAGGTGAACACCCCAGATGGGAGCAAATACCAACAGCAACAAGGTATTCAGGCTTGATGGAGCGCGCCTCATTGCGGGCGTATTCGGGTGTCAGCTCATCCGGTTTGCGCTTGGAATTTGGGTCGGCCAGCAAGCCGTCATTGGCAGGCAGAGCAGCCAGCTGCTCTGGGGTTCTGCGGACAATCCACACGGGCTTGCCGCGCCACTCAACGGTGAGCTTTTCTCCCGGCTTGAGCGCACCAATATCCACCTCAACGGCAGCACCGGCTGCCTTGGCCCGCTCGGATGGCTGAAAACTGCTGACAAAAGGCACCGCTGCGGCCAAGCCGCCCGCCGCGCCCATGCAGCCCGACGCGATGATCCACGTGCGTTTACTGGTGTCGGCTGGGGTAGCACTCATGGGAATCCTCAATGAAAACAACGCTGATAGGGTTAGCCTTACATTCTAACTGACTGCTCCGGTCAAATGGCGACAGCGAGGGGGGTTGACACTGCGAACAGGTAGGAGATACTCGCGGATCCAATAAATCAACAAAGGAGCTTTAATCATGAGCATGATGTCGGAATTTAAGGAGTTTGCCCTCAAAGGCAACGTCATGGATCTCGCCGTGGGTGTGATCATTGGCGGCGCTTTTGGCAAGATCATCGACTCAATGGTAGGTGATCTGATCATGCCTCTTGTGGGGGCGATCATTGGCAATGTCGACTTCTCCAACTTGTTCGTTGTGCTCGGCAAAGTTCCTGAGGGCACAGCGATGGGCCTGGTCGAACTGAAAAAAGCGGGCGTACCGGTGTTTGCCTATGGTAATTTCATCACGATCGCGGTCAATTTTGCCATCCTGGCTTTCGTCATCTTCATGATGGTCAAGCAGATGAATCGCCTGAAGAAAGCGGCGCCTCCGCCAGCACCGGCCCCTACACCGGAAGACGTGCTGCTGCTGCGTGAAATCCGCGACAACCTGAAAAAATAGACTCCTCGGGCCTGCCCGAGTCCTGCCCCCTGACACGGTTGCAAGACTGACCCATGAACCGACCCCAGCTTATGCTGGCAGGTCGGTTTTTTTGTGCTTTAGCGGGTGAGCTTTCGAGCCAACCGGATCGCTTCGATCAGACTTGACGCATCCGCCTTGCCAGTGCCGGCGATGTCAAAGGCCGTGCCATGGTCCGGGCTGGTGCGCACCAATGGCAAACCCAAGGTTACGTTGACGCCTTTTTCCACACCCAGATATTTCACGGGGATCAGCCCCTGGTCGTGGTACATCGCCACTACCACGTCGAATTCTCCCGGCTTGTCGTTCGTCGCACGGGCCCTCATGAAAACCGTATCAGGCGCGAACGGCCCTTCAACGTCAATTCCCTCGGCACGGGCCAACTGGATGGCGGGCATGATGATGTCGATTTCCTCGCGGCCAAACAAGCCGCCCTCGCCTGCATGCGGGTTGAGGCCGGCCACGCCAATGCGACGCCTCTTGGCAGTTTGACCATCCAGCCGGGACAGAAACCCGTGGGTGATGCGAAGCGTCTGCAACACATTGTCGGTTGTAACCGCAGCAATGGCATCGCGCATCGACATGTGAATGCTTACCAACACTGTCTTGAGCTCGTCATTGGCCAGCATCATGCGAACGGGCAATTCCTGGACTGTGAGGCCCAGATGCCGCGCGGCCAGCGCCTGAAGCAATTCGGTGTGACCCGGGAACGTCACGCCGGCAGCGGACAGTGCCTCTTTGTGCAACGGTGCCGTCACCAGGGCGGCAATATCGCCCCGCAACGCGGCCTGTGCCGCCCAGCTAACACAATCTGCCGCCATGCGGCCCGCAGCCACGCTTACCGTGCCCATTGGCACCAGTTCCGGACCATGCTGGGCGCCTGCCAACACAGTCAACACGGGAATACAGCGCGGTGGCAAGTCTTGCAGCTCACATATTGAGCTGATTTCAACTAAAGGCAAACTCACCTCGCCAGGAGTTGAAATGAAGCCTGCGGCGCGGCGCATGGTTACCACGTCACCCGCCACGAAACAGTCAGCGGACACCTCTGGCGCATCCCGAAACACCTTGGCAATAATTTCAGGGCCAATGCCCGCCGGGTCACCCTGCGTGATGGCAATAACGGGCGACTTTTGAGCTGGCGCGCGGGACGACATGTTTTGCTACGCCGGGTTGTCAATATCGATAAATTCGTGGGCAAGCCCAAACTGCGCTGCCACGCAGCCCGCCACGGCAGGCGCGCCATAGCGCTCACTCGCATGGTGGCCGCAGGCCAGAAAGGCCACGCCACATTCGCGGGCGTAATGCGCCTGGGGCTCGGAAATTTCGCCCGTAATGAATGCGTCCGCCCCGGCAGCGATAGCCGCCTCAAAATAGCCCTGGGCGCCGCCAGTGCACCAAGCTACTTTTTTAATAGCATTATTCATAGAATCGACGAGGGCT
This sequence comes from Comamonadaceae bacterium, assembly GCA_024642025.1. Taxonomy (GTDB): domain Bacteria; phylum Pseudomonadota; class Gammaproteobacteria; order Burkholderiales; family Burkholderiaceae_C; genus Egaibacter. Next base: position 9,365 of record JAHEBY010000043.1, read on the forward strand.
ACAGGCCTATTTAATACTTTTTTGACATGATTTGCCAGTTCTGTGGCATTTTCAAAACCGGCTCCGTCCGTGGGCTGACCCAAAAAGCCCAGCGACTGTTCGCCAAACCGCCCGCGCGGCTCGTCAAAAGCGGTCAGACCCAGTTTCAGGCCCAGCTGCGCGTTGTTGCCCAGCTCGGGATGCGCGTCCAGCGGCAAATGGTAAGCAAACAGGTTGATATCGTGCTCCAGCAGCAGGGCCAGGCGCCGCTTCATCCAGCCGGTCACGCAGCCGTCCTGACCGCGCCAGAAGAGGCCGTGATGCACAAAAATCGCGTCCGCCTGGACCGCCACGGCGGCCTCGATCAATGCCAGACTTGCCGTGACGCCCGACACGATCTTGCACACCTGAGCCTGCCCTTCAACCTGCAGGCCGTTAGGACCGTAGTCCTTGAACCGCTCAGGTTGCAGCAGGGCGTTGAAGGCGTTGAGCAGTTCGGCCCTGTCCGCGGGTCCGCGCGAGCCACTACCGGCGAAGCTATCGATGGTTCTGTTTGTCATGGGGAAACCGAATTGTCGGCCACTTCTTCGGGCTTCGCGGCTAAAAGCGTGCTGTCGCAACCCGCGCCCGCCGCGATCCAGCGCCCCGCGAGGCGCTTTAACAAGGGCGCCAGGGGTGTTGCGAGAAAGCCAATAGCCACTGGCAAAGCTCGCCTCAACACGTCCTGAGGTGCGACGAGCGCGCCGCAGCGGTACAAGTGGCTCGCATCATCCCATCGCACGGCCCGGCAAGCGCCCCTGCGGCTTCCCGACAGCACCACACCCAACGGACAGGGTTCGGCCAGACAGCACAGGCCACATCCGTTGCAGGGCGCGCCGAAATCAGGCTTAAGCGGCGCGTCGGGATGAATCAGGATCGTTTGCTCACCCGCGGTGGTTTGGTGCATGGACAAATTTCGAAACCTCGAGAATTTCAACAAGGGCGCGGCCGCGGCACGGCATTCAGGCCATTGGCTCGGGCCCTGCGATGACCTTGATTGATGCGGCAAGCAGGCTATTGTGCACGCGCGTTGCCTGACACGAGCCTACAATTTGGACTATGAAAAAAGTCTGGCTTTTGTTCTCCCAGACCGCCACGGTGTTACTGGCGGCCTACTTTGTGGTCGCGACTCTGAAGCCAGAGTGGCTGGGGCGCCCGTCGACTGCCCAAGTGGGTACGGTCAGCGTGGTCCAGGCTCCTTTGGCGAATCCGTCCGCGGTGCCTGCCGGGAGCTTCCGTTTGGCGGCGCAGGCTGCATCTGCAGCGGTGGTCAGCATCAACACGAGCAAGGGAGCCAGCCAGCACCCCAACAGCAATGACCCGTGGTTCAAGTTCTTTTTTGGTGATCAGGGCACGCAGCCGCAGGTGGGCCTGGGCAGCGGCGTGATTGTGAGCGCCAGTGGCTACATCCTCACGAACAACCACGTGGTCGAAGGCGCTGACGAGATCGAGGTCGTGCTCAACGACAGCCGCCGCGCGGTCGCCAAAGTCATTGGAACCGACCCTGACTCAGACCTTGCCGTGCTGAAGATCGAGCAGGACAAATTGCCAGTCATCGTGCTGGGCAATTCAGACGCGCTGCAGGTCGGAGACCAGGTGCTGGCCATTGGCAACCCGTTTGGCGTGGGCCAGACGGTCACCAGCGGCATCATCAGTGCGCTGGGACGCAACCAGCTGGGAATCAACACCTTTGAGAACTTCATCCAGACCGATGCCGCCATCAACCCCGGCAACTCCGGCGGCGCGCTGGTGGATACCAACGGCAATCTGCTGGGCATCAACACCGCCATTTACTCCCGCTCGGGTGGCAGCATGGGCATTGGATTTGCCATACCCGTGTCCACCGCCAAACTGGTCCTTGAAGGGATTGTGAAAGACGGCCAGGTCACTCGCGGCTGGATTGGGGTGGAGCCTAACGAGCTGTCACCAGAGCTGGCCGAGACATTTGGTGTCAAGGCCCAAAAAGGCGTCATCATCACCGGTGTGTTGCAAGATGGCCCCGCCGCGCGAGCCGGCATTCGCCCGGGCGATGTGGTGACCACCGTATCGGGCAAGCAGGTCACCAATGTGTCTGAATTGCTATCCACCGTGGCGGCCTTGAAGCCCGGCACGCCATCTGCATTTGAGCTGCAACGTGGTGATGGCAAGGTGACGCTGGACGTCAGCCCCGGGGTACGGCCCAAACCCCGCCGTGCACCTTAGCAAAGAGTGTATTAGCTACTATTTTTGTAGCTTACTACGAATATTCGACGGGGGCTGAACGCCAATTTGGCACTAATCTGAACCTTCTTCCTTCGGGGCTTGTGTGTGCCGCACAAACAGCTTGGCGGCAACAATGCCCACTTCATACAGGCCGCCAAGCTGTTTGTG
>JAHEBY010000044.1 GCA_024642025.1 Comamonadaceae bacterium
GCCCGCTTTTTGCGCCGTGCCCATGGCTTCAACCACGCGACCATACGGCACGGCGGCATCGGCCCTCAACTGCACCTCGGTGTCGGGGTTCTGCCCTGCAATCAGTGTCATGCGGGCAGCTAGTTCCACCGGTTGCACCGCTTTGTCGTCCAGATAGATCTGACCCGTCTTGTCGATGACAACCGTCACAAACTTGGGTGCGTCACCGGGTTTGGCCGCATCCGTCTTCGGCAGGTCCAGCTTGATGGAGCTGGCCAGCAGCGGTGCCGTGATGATGAAGATGACCAGCAGCACCAGCATGACGTCAATCAAGGGCGTCATGTTGATTTCGCTCATGGGCTGCGGCCCGGCGGAGCGCTCCAGGCGGCCAAAGCTCATGCTTTGGCGCTTTCACTGGTATCTGGACCCACTCCAGACGACTGGTCGATGCCTGGCTGCTTGATCCCATGCTGGCCCGCCAGCAGTTCCCGCAAATCCCGGGCAAAGCCTTCAAGATCGGCCTCTATGCGGCCAATGGCGCGACCCAGCACGTTGTAGGCCAGCACGGCAGGAATTGCCACTGCGAGGCCCGCCGCCGTCATGATGAGCGCCTCGCCAACCGGGCCGGAAATTTTGTCCACCGTGACTTGACCCGAATTGGCAATGCTGATCAGCGCGTGATAAATGCCCCACACGGTACCCAGCAAGCCCACAAAAGGCGCAGTGGCGCCCACTGTGGCCAGCAAGACCTGGCCGAACTGAAGCTTTTTCAACACGCCATGCAAGGCGTCACGCAGGCGCCGCGTGAGCTGCTGCGACCGATCTCCAGCGGCGGCGAGTGTGCCAGATACTTCTCTTTTAGTAGCAAGAATCAAAGGCAGGACGAGGGCTTCGCGGTCAAAAGCCTGAACTTTTTGATTGGCGTCGTCAATGGAGGCCGCCTGCCAGAACGCGGCGGTGCTGCGCGCCACATCACCCCCGGCACGCTGCAACAGCCAGGCTTTCCACAAGATCACCACCCAGCTGCTGATCGACATCACCAGCAGCAGCAGCGCAACGGTCTGAGTGACGCCATCGCCCTGACTCACCAACTGCAGGATATTCATTTGAGGTTGAGTACGTCGAACATGTCAAACAAGCCGCTCTTGCGACCGGCCAGAAAGCGCACCGCCCGCAGGCTGCCTTGCGCATAAGTGACTCGACTTGATGACCTATGGGTGATTTCAATACGCTCGCCCGTGCCGGCGAACAATACCGTGTGATCGCCCACAATATCGCCACCGCGAATGGTGGCAAATCCTATCGACGACGGATCGCGCTCGCCGGTGACACCTTCACGGGCGTACACCGCACAATCTTTAAGGTCCCGCCCCAGCGCATTAGCCACCACTTCGCCCATTTTCAGCGCCGTGCCAGACGGCGCATCGACCTTGTGCCGATGGTGCGCTTCAATGATTTCGATGTCGTAGCCCGTGGCGAGTGCTTTGGCCGCCATTTCCAGCAGCTTCATGGTGACATTCACACCCACGCTCATGTTGGGGGCCATCATGATGGCAATATCCCTGGCGGCATCGGCAATTTGCTGCTTTTGCGCGTCGGTAAAGCCTGTGGTGCCAATGACCGCGTTCACACCAAGGGCTCGGCAAGCCTGCAAATGTGCGAGCGTACCTTCGGGACGTGTGAAATCAATCAACACGTGTGCGCCCTGCAAGCCTTTGTCGAGATCGGAATGGATGGGCACGCCGCTGCTGCGGCCCAAAAACGCCGTAGCATCAACCCCGATAGCCGGACTGGTCGGGATATCGAGCGCACCTGTCAGTTGGCAATCGTCGGCGGCCAGCACTGCCTCGATCAACATATGGCCCATGCGGCCAGAGGCGCCGGCTATGACGACGTTTTGAATCGCCGCGTTGTGCGTTGCCGCACTTTGACGGGTCGTGGTCGGCATCGCCAGATCCTAGCGCGCCGCGGGTTCCAGCGGCGGATAGCTGGCAGGCAACGGCGGCAGCGGCTCGGGCGCTGCCTTGGCGGGTGGCGCAGGCAGCGCCTTCAACTGCTCCTCGGTCATTTCAAGGATCGGCACCTTGCCCGTCTTGCGGCCTGAATCCAGGCTGGCAACGAATTCCGCTTCGGTTGGCAGCGGGTCAGCCTCAAAGTGGTCGAGCACGTTTCCCTTGAAAAAAACCGTCACGCGGCGCTGCTGCGGCTCGATGCCCTGGCGCCGGAAAGTAAACACATAGTCCCAGCGGTCGGCGTGAAACACACTGACCAGCAAGGGCGAGCCCAGAATGCCGCGGACCTGCTCGCGTGGCATGCCCGCCACCAGTGCGTCCACCTGTTCCTTGGACACAAAATTACCTTGCACCACGTCAATTTTGTAGGGCGTCACGATGCTGGCGATAGAGTGGCTGGCACCATCAAGACTGCTGCAACCCGCCACCGCCGCGCTTGCCAACGCCAGGAGGGTCAAACGGGTGCGCAGGGGGTCAAAATCGGGCATGTCAAAGGTCTAGACGATATGATCGGTCCATTGTAGCGGGTGGGCTTGCAACGCCACGTCTGCGAAGGACCTGAAAGGAAGGCGTCCATGGACAATATCGAAGAACTAAAAAGCACCGGACTCAAGGCTACCGCGCCCCGTCTCAAGATCCTGGAAGTATTCCAGAATGGTTCGCAACGCCACATGACAGCGGAAGACGTGTTTCGTGTCCTGCTGGAAGATCGCTCCGATGTGGGCCTGGCCACGGTCTACCGCGTGCTGACTCAGTTTGAACAGGCGGGCATCTTGAGCCGCAATCATTTTGAGAGCGGCAAAGCGGTTTATGAACTCAACGAAGGGCAGCACCATGACCACCTGGTGTGCCTGGATTGCGGCAAGGTTGAAGAGTTTTACGACGCCGAGATTGAAAAGCGCCAACACGCGGTGGCAAAAGCCAAAGGTTTTAGCATTGCGGACCACGCTCTGAGCCTGTACGCAAATTGCACCAAAGACCGCTGCCCCAACAGGGACAGCGCGACCGCAATAGCCCTTAAATAGGCTCTTGACCCATCGCCTTGCGGTGGCGCTCAACGAATTCCTGGTAGGTATCTATCCCGCGTAGCTGCAAAATGCTGTTGCGTACTGCGGCTTCAACCAGCACAGCAATGTTTCGTCCGGCCACCACCTGAATGATGACCTTGCGCACCGGTATGCCCAGCACGTCTTCGGTCAAGGGCTCGTAAGGCAGGCGTTCATATTCCCGCTCCATCGTCTCACGCCGCACCAGATGCACGATCAGCTTCAGGCGCATGCGGCGCCGTACAGCCGTCTCGCCAAATATGGCGCGGATATCCAGGAGGCCAATGCCACGCACTTCCAGCAGGTTTTGCAACAGGTCGGGGCATCGCCCTTCTATGGTGGTCTGGTTGATTCGGTAAAGGTCCACCGCATCGTCAGCGACCAGTCCATTACCCCTTGAAATAAGTTCCAGACCGAGTTCGCTTTTTCCCAAGCCAGACTCGCCAGTGATCAACACGCCAAGGCCCAGAATATCCATCAACACGCCATGCAATGTGGTGCGATCGGCCAGCTGTTTGGACAAATAAGCCCGAAGCACATCAATCACATAGGCCGATGAACTCGGCGTGGCAAACATGGGAATCTGTGCTTCTTCACACATGGACAGCAGGGCCTCTGGCGCCTTTTGGCCATCGGCCAGCACCAATATCGGCGGCTCCAGAGCCACTATTCTGGAAATACGTCGGGCGCAGTCTTCAGGCTGGCCGTTGCTGAGATACGCCACCTCACGCTCGCCCATAATCTGGACGCGGTAGGGGTGGATGTAATTGAGATAGCCGACCAGATCTGCCGCAGAGCGAGCAGCCCGCACGGCAACATCGTCAAAACGGCGCTCGAAGGCACCCAGGCCGGCAACCCATTCCCACTTCAATAGCCCCGAAAACTCCTCAAAGAGGAGATTGGCGCTGATGACTGTGGGTTTCACGCCCTGCGCTCTGCAGCAAAGCGGCTGTCAGGCCTGAGGAACAGGCTGCCAGCTCGTGATGAGGCTGTGGAGTTCGGCTGCACTGGCACTGTCGTTCATTTTTTCGCGCAAGTCACCGTCACTCAGCAATTCGGCGATTTCAGACAGGATCTCGAGGTGCTTTTGCGTTGCAGCTTCCGGTACCAGCAAAAAAATGAGCAACTTGACAGGTTGCTCATCGGGCGCGTCAAAGCCGATGGGCTGGCTCAGCTGGAACACGGCGGCCATTGGCGACTTGAGACCCTTGATGCGGCCATGAGGAATGGCCACCCCATGACCCAATCCGGTAGAACCCAGTCGCTCTCGGGAAAACAGGCTGTCAGTTACCAATGCACGGCTCAGGCCATGAAGGTTTTCAAACAAAAGCCCTGCGTCCTCAAAGGCGCGCTTTTTGCTGGTTGCATCAACATGCGCAAGCACATGCTCGGACGACAAGATGGACGCTAAACGATTCATAGTAACGAAAGGGCATTATGCACATAAAAAAGCCGCCAGTCTCGACTGGCGGCTCTGGGGGACGGGGGTGTTGCAGGCCTACGTCACGTCCAGGCGCTTGGCCGAATCATGTTTGTGGTCCTGTACCCTGCCCTTGTACCGGCCGACCTGACGGTCCAGCTTGTCAACCAGGTCATCCACAGCGGCGTACAGATCGGAATGTGCACTCTCGGCAAAGAGGTCATTGCCTTTGACATGAATATTGCATTCAGCGCGTTGTCTGTTTTCCTTTTCCTTGAGCTTTTCCACAGTCAGAATGACTTTGATGTCCACAACCTGGTCAAAGTGGCGGGATATTCGGTCGAATTTATTGGTGACGTAACTTCGCAGGGCTGGGGTAACTTCAAGGTGATGTCCGCTGATCGTCAAATTCATGAATGGCCTCCTGGTACTCTCGCGGTTGAAAAACGCTTGCAAATCGCAAACGGGGAACAAACTCAAATATTCAGAAACTGTCTCGATCCCACTATGCCCTCGACCCGGACGAATTGCAAGCCCAGGTCGAGCGTCATACCGGGACACGCGAAGCATCGGGCGCGGCCCGTGGCGGGATGATCGCATGGAGCCGCAGATGCCTGGCCAATAAAACAGCGAGAATGCTCGCACTGGCGCCGACCAGACCGGCAATCCAGTAATGTGTCAGCAGGCCCTGTCCGTCGCGGCCGATCAGAAGGCCCCCCACAAAGGCCGCGATGCCCATGGCGGCCGACTGGACTGCAGAGTTCAATGTCATGAACGTACCGCGAAGCGCTGGATTGGCCGCGGACGTGATGATCGCCATGCCAGGAATCATTCGCCCGCTCTGGCAGACAAACAGCGCTGTGGACACACCCAGCACGACGAACATTGGCGCTCGGGGCAGCAGCGTAATGATCATCACGGTCACGGCGGCCGCAATGGCCATAACCCGAAAAGTCTGCAACTTTCCGCGCAAATCGGTCACACGCCCTACAAGTCGCGCACTGAACAGGGTGGCCAGGCCGCCACAGAGATAAATGTAGGGGATTTCATCCGGACGCAAGCCCACATTGGCTTGCATATAAAGCGTGATGTAAGGAATGACTGTAAACCCCGCGAACATCATGAGACCCGAGAACGCAAAGGCTTTCATGTGATTGGCATCTTGCAGCACAACGCGAAGTCGCTCCAACGTAGACGAGCTGCTACTGCTGCCCAAGTGACCCTCAAGGCTCGGCATGGTCCAGGCGGCAAAAACAAGAAAAAGAACGCAAAGCAGCGCGATGCCGAAGAAGACGACGTTCCATCCAACATGAGCCGCCACAAACAGGCCGGCCGGGACGCCCGCTACGGTCGACACTGAAAAAGACGTCATGACAACACCCATGGCACGGCCACGACGCTCAAACGGAATGACGTCTCCCACAATCGTTAGCGAAAGCGCCGACAAAACGCCACCGAAGACCCCGGCGGCCACCCGGGCAACCATCAAAGCTCCGTAAGTGGGTGCCAATCCGCAAGCCAGCGTCGACAGCGCAAACAGGGCGTACAAAACCAACAGCAAGCGCTTTCGCCCGAAACGGTCAATATACGAGGAAGCGATCAGCCCCGAGACACTGGCGGCCAGCGTATACACGGAGACCAGAAGTCCGAACTGGGCGTCAGTTATGGAAAATAATGAGGTGAGCTGAGGCCCCAATGGCATCATGATCATGAAATCGAGAATGTGGGTGAATTGAATCCCGGCGAGGGTAATCAACAACCACAACTCTCGGCGCACTTCGGAAACTTGGGACATATTCTTGAAAAGTTGCAAATTCACTGTAACACCGCCGCACAATTAGCGCATGAGCCTTGACACAGTGATGAACGCCAGTCTGACCTCGCCTGAAAAGGCGGTCAACGCCTTGGTGCTCATGGGCGGCGGCGCCAGAACTGCGTATCAGGTCGGGGTGCTCCGCGCAATCGGGTCTATCTTGGGGCTTCAGACACCAAGCCAGAAGGCGTTTCCGTTTCAACTACTTATCGGCACATCTGCGGGCGCACTGAATGCAGCATTTCTGGCTGGCCACGCCTCCCAAGGCCTGTCTGCGTTTGATTTGCTGGCCGACTTCTGGAGCGCCATCCGCTCCAGCGACGTGTATCGGTTGCAGGTGTCGCCCTGGATTAGTGTGAGCAAATTTGCGACCGCCCTGAGCTTGTCAAAACATGCTCGCGAACACGGGGCGATCCTGGACAACCTGCCACTGGTGGACACCTTGCACCGCGCCATCTCAAGGCCCGGCATCGAAAGCGCCCTGGCAAACGGTAGCTTGCATGCGCTGGCCGTGACCGCATCAAGCTACACCAGTGGCGTGCACTGGACCTTTTGCCATATGGCACACGACGACCCTGCCAACGCCTGGATGCGCCCCGGCAGGCGGTCCGAGTTTACGCCGGTCACGATTGATCATCTGATGGCGTCCAGCGCATTGCCCTTCCTGTTTCCGGCAACCCCGTTGTGGGTCGATGGTCATCAGGAGTTTTTTGGTGATGGTTCCATGCGGCAAATCTCACCGCTGTCGTCCGCATTGCACCTTGGTGCCAGACGGGTGCTCGTAGTAGGGGTTGGGCAGCCCGAGCGTTCCGGCCTGGCCGCAGGCGTCAACCGCCCCGTGTCGCCGGGCCCAACCTTGGGCGGCATTGCCGGACACGTCATGGCCAGCGTGTTTCACGACACGCTTCAAGCCGACGTTGAGCAGGCGCGCCGAGTAACGCAGACCTTGAAACAAATTCCGCGCGCCGAAGCGGCCGCTCTGCCCTACCGCAGCGTGGACGTTCTGGCGATTCAGCCAAGCCGGTCGCTTGACGCGCTGGCACAAAGTCATACGCTGGAACTGCCCAAGGCGACGCGCAGTGCCCTCGGTGGCCTGGGCATGCTCAAGGGTGGCGGTGGTTTGGCAAGTTACCTGTTGTTTGAGCCGGGGTTCGTTCAATCCTTGATTGCAATGGGCGAAAGTGACACGTTCGCGCGAAAAGCAGAGTTGCTTGCCTTCTTTGGCGACACCTGAAGCCAGCATGGTCACTTCGGTCGCAATGCGATAATTTGCGGCAACCCATGCTGAATATTTTTACCCTCGTTAATGGTCGGCTCTTTCAGGAGGAAATTGAATCTCTTGAGGAGCTATCCAAGTTCAAACCCATCTGGGTTGATCTGGAATCCCCGACGCTGGAAGAAAAGCGCTGGATCAAGCAGTATTTCGGGCTTTCAATCCCTGAAGACGCGATGGACGAAGACATCGAAGAGTCGGCCCGGTTTTATGCTGAGGACACGGGCGAGCTGCATATACGCAGCGACTTTCTGATTGCCGATGAAATGGAACCCCGTACCGTGCGGGTTGCGTTTTTCCTCAACCAGGTGAACACCAAAGTACGCAGCAAAGGTGTGCTGTTCTCAATTCACGACGACGACGTGCCGGTGTTTCGGCTGCTGAGAATGCGGGCCCGCCGGGCGCCGGGTTTCATTGAAGACGACAAGGATGTGCTGCTCAAACTTTTTGACGCAGATGCTGAATATTCTGCCGACACGCTCGAAGGCATTTACGACGGCCTCGAAAAGGTCAGCAAGGACGTCTTGAACGGCGACGTGACGGACGCCTTGGCGGGCGAGGTGCTGGGCGCCATTGCCCGCCATGAAGACATGAACGGGCGCATCCGGCGCAACGCCATGGACACGCGACGCGCGGTGAGCTTCATGATGCGCACCCGTATGCTGGGCAGCGACCAGTTTGAAGAGGCGCGGCAGATTCTGCGGGACATCGATTCCATCGACTCACACACTGCGTTCCTGTTTGACAAGATCAACTTCCTGATGGATGCCACGGTGGGTTTTATCAATATCAACCAGAACAAGATCATCAAGATTTTTTCGGTGGCCAGCGTGGCCCTGCTGCCGCCAACACTCATTGCCAGCCTGTATGGCATGAACTTCAAGTTCATGCCCGAGCTGGACTGGGCGCTGGGCTATCCGTATGCGCTGGCGCTGATGGTAGCCAGTGCGCTGGTGCCCATGTGGTACTTCAGGCGGCGTGGCTGGCTCAAGTAGTGCGAAATCAGGCATTCAGGTCAAAATTTGTATCTTTTTGGCCTTTAGCCCCCGTCGAATATGCGCCAGAAGCTATATATATTATAGCATTTACAGGTTTTCAACCAATTCCAGGATGATGCCTCGCGCGTATCGGCTGGCAACTTCCGCAACAAATTTCGGAAAGTCGACATGGGCAGCGTCGTCTGCGCGGTCCGAGATGGTTCGCACCACCGCAAAGGGCACCTCAAAGTCGTGGCAGACCTGTGCCACTGCGGCGCCCTCCATCTCAACGGCCAGAACGTTGAAGCCGGCGCCGTTCAATGCGGATATCAAGCGTGCACTCTCGACCGCTGACGACACAAAGCGGTCTCCACTGGCAATCAATCCCTGGTGAACTTTGGCGCCTGATGCCGCAGACTCCTTCAGTGCCGCGCCAGAAGCTGCCACCAGCTTCTGCGTCAACAGCGTGTCGCAGGCAAATCGCGCTTTGCCGTACATCGGGATTTCGTATCGGGGAAACACAGGTGACGCATCGACGTCGTGCTGCATCAGTTCGGTGGCGACCACCACATCGGCCACGCTGACGCCCGGGCCGAGGCCACCCGCCACGCCAGTAAAGACGATGCTGCCCACACCCAGGCGGGTCACAAGCGTTGTAGCCGTAGTCGCCGCTGCCACTTTGCCGATGCCCGAAAGGCCCAGCACCACCTCTTTTCCGCGCAACTGGCCGGACCAGAATTCACGACCTCCGTGGCGATTGCGAACCGGGTTATCGAGCTGCCCTAGCAGCCCGTCTTGCTCCTGCAACAGGGCGCTGACAATGGCTATAGGTCCCATTCTCAACAAGTGGACTGGAGGCCTTCGAGCGGCACGCTGAACTATTTGTCGCGCAGTTCGCGACGCAAAATTTTGCCCACCGGCGTCTTGGGCAGCTCAGTGCGGAACTCAACGACTTTCGGCTGCTTGTAGCCTGTGAGGTTTTCCCTGCAATAGTCGCGAACCTGCTGCTCGGTCAGGTCAGGGTTCTTCTTCACGATCACCAGCTTCACGGCTTCACCCGTTTTGGCATCCGGCACGCCCACGCAGGCACACTCCATCACGCCCTCAAGCTGGGCAACCACTTCTTCAAGCTCGGTCGGGAACACGTTGAAACCACTCACCAGAACCATGTCCTTCTTGCGGTCAACAATCTTGAAGTAGCCACGCTCGTCCATCACGCCGACATCGCCCGACTTGAAAAAACCATCGGCGGTCATGGCCTTGGCGGTTTCATCGGGCCGCTGCCAGTAGCCGGCCATCACCTGCGGCCCCTTGATGGCGATCTCTCCCGGCTGGCCCTGCGCGACCTCATTGCCATCGTCATCAATCAGTTTCATCCAGGTATTGGGCAACGGCACACCGATGCTGCCACTGTACTCGGTAGCGGTGGCAGGATTGCCACTGGCTGTGGGCGAGGTTTCGCTCAGGCCATAACCCTCCAGAATAGGACAACCGGTTTTCTCCAGCCACAATTTGGCCACTGCACTTTGGACCGCAGTACCGCCGCCCGTGGAGGCAACCAGGTGGCTCCAGTCGACCGTATTGAACTCAGGATGGTTAGCCATGCCGTTAAACAGCGTATTCACCGCCGGCATGATGTGGATGCGCTGCTTCGCGAGCTCCTTGAGCATGCCGGGCATGTCGCGCGGGTTGGCGATCAACACAAGTTTGCCGCCCTGGCGCAGGGCGAGCATCATGCAGTAGGTAAAGGCGAAGATGTGGTACAGCGGCAAAGCGCAGACCATGGTCAGTTGTTCACCGGCGGGGACCTTGCTCAACAACGGTGTAGCCCATACTTCGTTTTGCAACACGTTGGCAACCAGATTGCGGTTCAGCAGAACAGCACCTTTGGAAACGCCGGTAGTGCCACCGGTATATTGAAGTACCGCGATATCGTCCGGCTTCATCGCAACACGCTTGATAGCGCCGCGCGTGCCACGGGCAACAGCCTCATTGAACCGCACTGCGGTGGGCAAGCTGTATGCTGGCACCATTTTCTTGACGTTACGCACGACGTAGTTGACCATCGCCCCCTTGAGCAGGCCCAACTGGTCCCCCATGGCACAAAGCACCACATGCTTGACCGGCGTGGAGCCGATACATTTTTCCAGCACGGTGGCGAAATTTTCAAGAATGACGATTACCTTGGCGCCTGAATCCTTGAGCTGATGCTCCAGTTCGCGCGCCGTGTATAGCGGGTTGATGTTCACCAATACCAGGCCCGCTCGCAGAATGGCAGCCACGGCAATCGGGTACTGCAACACATTGGGCATCATGACCGCCACGCGATCACCCTTGACCAAGCCCAGACCTTGAAGATAGGCGGCAAACGCCTGACTGAGGGTATCCGTCTGGGCAAAGGTCAGCTCCTTGCCCATGAATGTGTAGGCCACACTTTTGGCGTTCTTTTTGAAACTGGCTTCCAGCAGCGCCGCGACCGACGGGTACTGATCGACATCCATGTCAGCCGGGATGCCAGGGGGATAGCTGCCAAGCCAAATGCGGTCAGTCATGAACGGTTCTCCGGTTTTGCGTTTACGGGTTCAATATCTTGCGCGGGCAGCGGTTCGGGCGACACTGTGTTTTCCCTAGTGTTCGGGAAGAATCGTCACTGCGATAGCGCGCCCGGCCTTGACCGGACGCGTGGTCAGTCCAGCGCCTTGCCCATGTCCTCTACGACCTTTTTGGCATCGCCAAACACCATCATGGTTTTGTCCATGTAGAACAACTCGTTATCCAGACCTGCATAGCCCGCTGCCATAGAGCGTTTGTTCACGATGACGGTCTTGGCCTTGTAGGCTTCGAGAATCGGCATGCCGTAAATCGCACTGCCTTTCACATGGGCTGCGGGGTTCACCACGTCATTGGCACCCAGAATGATGGCTACATCAACCTGACCAAATTCACCATTGATGTCTTCCATCTCGTGAACCTGGTCGTAAGGCACCTCTGCTTCAGCCAGCAGCACGTTCATGTGCCCGGGCATACGCCCCGCGACCGGGTGAATCGCGTATTTCACGTTGACACCCTTTTCGGTGAGCTTGGCAGCCAGCTCCTTCACAGCATGCTGAGCCCGTGCCACTGCAAGGCCGTAACCGGGAACGATCACCACGGTTTCAGCATTGCCCAGCACGAAGGCAGCGTCGTCCGCGCTGCCGCTCTTGACCG
>JAHEBY010000045.1 GCA_024642025.1 Comamonadaceae bacterium
TGGGCAGCGGTTTCAGGCCGCAGTTCAAGACTCAACCTTCGGAGCAACCATGTCAGTATCCATGCGCGAAATGCTGGAAGCCGGTGTCCATTTCGGACACCAGACCCGCTTCTGGAACCCCAAGATGGCGCCGTTCATCTACGGCCATCGCAACAAGATTCACATCATCAACCTGGAAAAATCGCTACCGATGTTCCAGGAAGCGGCTAAATACGTCCGCCAGCTGTCGGCTCGCCGTGGCACCATTCTGATGGTGGGCACCAAGCGTCAGGCGCGAGAGACGGTTGCCGCTGAAGCTCAACGCGCTGGCGTGCCCTTTGTTGACCAGCGCTGGCTGGGTGGCATGCTGACCAACTTCAAAACCGTCAAGACTTCCATCAAGCGCCTCAAGGAAATGAAGGTTCAGCAGGAAGCCGGCCTGGACGCGATGAGCAAGAAGGAGCAACTCATGTTTGCCCGCGAGTTGGCCAAGCTCGAAAAGGATATTGGCGGCATTCAGGATATGAACGCGTTGCCGGATGCGATTTTTGTAATCGACGTCGGCTTTCACAAAATCGCCGTGCTCGAGGCCAAAAAGCTCGGCATCCCGCTAATTGGTGTGGTGGACTCCAATCATTCGCCAGAAGGTATTGATTACGTTATCCCCGGCAATGACGATTCATCCAAAGCTGTCATTCTGTATGCCCGTGGCATTGCTGATGCCATCCTTGAAGGCCGTGCAAATGCGGTGGATGATGTGGTCAAGGCGGTCGCGTCTGAAAGCGCTGACGAATTTGTGGAAGTGAACGAGGCAGAAGCCTGAGTTCGCGGTTCACCCAAAAAAGGGGCTCATGTGCCCCTTTTTTTTAGTCACTTGTTAAACTGAATTGAATTGAGTACGGAGAAAAAAATGGCTGCAATAACAGCAAGTATGGTCGCTGAACTGCGTGGAAAAACGGATGCCCCCATGATGGAGTGCAAGCGCGCGCTGACTGAGGCCGAAGGCGACATGGCAAAGGCCGAAGAGCTCCTGCGCGTGAAGCTCGGCAGCAAGGCCGGCAAGGCGGCCGGTCGTGTCACTGCCGAAGGTGTGGTGGTCAGCCACATTGAGGGAAACAGTGGCGCCATGCTCGAAGTCAACTGCGAAACCGACTTCGTGACCAAGAATGACAGTTTCCTGGCCCTGGCACAAGCTGCTGTGGCTTTGATCGCTTCAAAGAATCCTGCTGATGTAGAAGCTTTGGGCGCGCTCGCTTATTCTCAAGACGGATTTGGCCCCACGCTGGAAGACGTTCGCAAAGGATTGATTGGCAAAATTGGCGAGAACATGAGCTTTCGGCGATTCAAGCGTTTTTCGTCCGGCGCAAAATTGGCCTCATACCTGCACGGCACGCGTATCGGTGTGGTCGTTGAGTTTGAAGGTGATGACGTTGCAGCCAAAGATGTTGCCATGCATGTGGCGGCCATGAAGCCGGTCGCTTTGTCCAGCGCCGACGTGCCTGCTCATTTGGTGGCAACCGAGCGCTCGGTAGCGGCTGCCAAAGCCGCAGAGGATGCAGCAGTCGCTACTGCGGCTGGTAAACCAGTACAGTCGCCTGAAATAGTTGCCAAGCGTATTGAGGGCGGTGTTCAGAAATATTTGAAAGAAGTCTCTCTGTTCAATCAGTCATTTGTCAAGAACGACAAGTTGTCAGTGGAGCAGATGCTCAAGGCCGCGAATACCAATGTAAAGGGGTTCACGCTTTATGTGGTTGGCGAGGGTATTGAGAAGAAGGTCGACGATTTTGCTGCCGAGGTCGCGGCTCAGGTCGCTGCCGCCAAGCAGTCCAGCTAAAACCTTCCCTGTTAACGTTGTGGTCCAGGCTCTGTCAGAACTGGCTGCAACACCCCTTCTAAAATCGAGGAGCCTGTCATGACTACCGCCAAACCAGCCTACAAGCGCATTTTGCTTAAGCTGTCTGGCGAAGCGCTGATGGGTGATGATCCCTATGGCATCAACCGGGACACGATTGTGCGCATGGTTGACGAGATCGCAGAGGTTACCCACCTTGGCGTCGAACTCGCGGTTGTGATTGGTGGGGGTAATATTTTCCGTGGAGTTGCTGGAGGCTCAGTGGGTATGGATCGTGCCACCGCTGACTACATGGGAATGCTGGCGACCGTCATGAATGCTCTTGCCCTTGGAGATACGATGAACAAGGCTGGCTTGACGGCGCGCGTGATGTCGGCCATTGGCATTGAGCAGGTGGTGGAGCCGTATGTTCGACCCAAAGCCCTTCAGTACCTCGAGGAAGGGAAAGTCGTAATATTTGCAGCCGGTACGGGTAACCCTTTCTTCACCACAGATACCGCAGCAGCACTTCGCGGCGCCGAAATTGGTGCTGAAATTGTGTTGAAAGCTACGAAGGTTGATGGTGTCTACAGTGCCGACCCGAAGAAGGAGCCTTCAGCGACGCGGTACACAAAAATTTCGTTTGACGCAGCCATGTCGCAGAATCTGGGCATCATGGATGCAGCGGCCTTTGCGCTGTGTCGTGATCAGAAGCTTCCGATCAAGGTATTTTCCATTTTTAAACACGGCGCGCTCAAGCGGGTTGTCATGGGTGAAGACGAAGGCACCTTGGTTTACGCGTGAGGAGAGACACATGACGATTGCAGAGATTCACAAAACAACTGAGGGCAAGATGGATCAGTCCATTGAGGCATTCAAGGGAAATTTGACGAAAATTCGTACGGGCAGGGCAAACCCTGCCTTGCTGGATTCGGTACACGTCGATTACTACGGATCACTGGTTCCGATCGGGCAGGTCGCCAACGTGTCATTGATAGACGCTCGCACCATCAGCATCCAGCCGTGGGAAAAAGGTATGGGTGCAAAGATTGAAAAGGCCATTCGCGACAGTGACTTGGGATTGAATCCCGCCTCCATGGGTGATCTGATCCGCGTGCCGATGCCTGCCATGTCGGAAGAGCGTCGCAAGGAGTTGACCAAGGTTGTGAGGGGCGAGGGTGAAAGTGCCAAAATCGCGGTCCGCAACCTTCGGCGTGATGCCAACGAATCAGTCAAAAAGCTGGTCAAGGAAAAGGAAGCCTCAGAAGACGACCAGAAGCGCGCTGAAGCCGAGGTTCAGAAGGTGACCGACCGACACATTGCAGCGATTGACCAGTTGGTGGCGGCCAAAGAGGCTGACATCATGGCAGTTTGAATTCTGAGCAGTCTGGCGTGTCCGCGCGGGTGACTGATTCACAGTGACAAACCCAATGACACGTTCGGCAGTGGTTCCAAACCATATTGCCATTGTGATGGACGGCAATGGCCGCTGGGCTTCAATGCGATTTCTTCCCAGGCTCGCAGGCCACAAGCAGGGCGTCAGCTCACTTAAAAGGTGCGTCAAGGCTTGCGCACAACGCGGCGTCTCCATCCTGTCTGTCTTTGCCTTCTCATCGGAAAACTGGCAACGCCCTGCAGACGAAGTTTCAGGTTTAATGGACCTATTGGCATCCGCCATTGGCAGCGAGGTTCCGCAACTCGAACGGGATGGTGTCAGGCTGTATTTTGTGGGTAATCGTTCCGACCTGTCACAGAATGTCGTCAAAGGTCTGGAAAAGGCTGAGGCTGCTACGGCACACAATTCGCGGCTGGTATTGAACGTTTGTTTCAACTACGGTGGGCGGTGGGACATTGCACAGGCAGCCCAAGCGCTGTGTACACAAGGTGTTCCAATAACTGAAGCGAGCCTTGGTGCAGCTTTGGCCTTGGCGCACGTTCCCGACCCGGATTTGTTCATACGCACTGGGGGCGAGCAGAGAATCAGCAACTTTTTGCTGTGGCAAGCCGCCTATTCCGAAATGTATTTTTCTGACGACCTCTGGCCCGAATTTGATGAATCGTCGCTGGATCGCGCAATTGAAGCGTATGGGCGGCGGGAGCGTCGCTTTGGAAAGGTCAGCTCGCAACTACGTGTCAGCGAAGCATCCCAAGCCTCCCGCGCGGACTAACCCATGTTGAAACAGCGTGTAATCACTGCGGTAGCCCTGTTGCTGGTCTTGTTGCCTGCACTGTTTTATCCAAATCACGCGCCATTTGGTGTGCTGACGCTGATCCTGATCTGTGCGGCGGCGTGGGAGTGGGCGCGGTTGAACCAGTGCGAGTCGCCAGTGGCCATTGCCTACGCGGTCGCCTGTCTTCTGGCGTGCCTTGGCCTCTGGCACTTCGGCTTTCTGACAAGACCGAACTCGATGCTATGGCTCTTATTCGGGTCTGCATGGGTTCTGGTCGGCGCAGCCTTGCTGCGGACAGGCGTTGCCGGCTGGCCCCGAATCCCTAGAGGTGGCCGCCTGGCTGGAGGCATGATTGTTTTATGCTTGGCATGGCTGGCTTTGGCGCAGGCCCGCTTGATCGGAATCAATTTTCTGCTGTCTGCGTTGCTGCTGGTGTGGATGGCTGACATTGCGGCGTACTTTGCGGGAAGAACCTTTGGCGGACGGTTCAGTTCCGGCAAGTTGGCGCCTTCCATTAGCCCGGGTAAGACCTGGGAAGGCGTATACGGCGGCTTGGTCGGCGTTCTGCTGCTGGGCGCAGTTTGGTCCTTCGCCGATCGTCGTTTGGGTGCTTCCGTACCCAGTATTTTTTCCGAGCTCTATGCCCGCGGTTGGTGGATGCTGGTCATTGCGGCGGTCTTTCTCTGCACCATGAGCGTCGTGGGCGACCTTGCCGAGTCGCTCGTCAAGCGAAGCGCCGGCGTCAAGGACAGCAGCGGCCTGTTGCCGGGTCATGGAGGCGTGCTGGACCGCGTCGACGCGCTCTTGCCTACGCTACCGCTGGCGATGATGTTGCATTCCACGTTGCCCGGAAGCCTTTGACCAGATGAATAAGCAACGGCTTGCCATTCTTGGGTCCACTGGCTCTGTTGGGGTCAATACGCTGGAGGTCGCGTCGCGCCATACGGATCGCTTCGAAGTATTTGCACTTACGGCGTCCACGCAGACCGATTTGCTGCTTGCACAGTGTGTGAAATTCAAACCCACCTACGCAGTCATGGCAAGTGCATCGCATGGGCAGGACTTGAAGCGGAAGTGCCGCGAGCTCGGATTGACGACAAGGGTCTTCTACGGTGCGCCAGCACTCGTCGATTTAGTCGGGAATCCCCAAGTTGATGTTGTGATGGCCGCCATCGTGGGTGCGGCAGGTCTCGCGCCGTGCCTGGCTGCCGCCCGCGCGGGGAAGCGTCTTTTGCTGGCCAACAAGGAAGCCCTGGTGGTGGGGGCCGGTGTTTTTCTGGAGGCGGTGAAGAAGGGAGGAGCCCGACTACTGCCGATTGACAGTGAGCACTCGGCCATTTTCCAGTCCCTTCCGGCTGATCCGGCGGCATGGCCCTTGCAGGTTGACAAGATCATTTTGACTGCATCGGGAGGTCCTTTTCGCAAGCGAGCGGTAGGAGAGCTGCGACACGTTACCCCGGAGCAGGCTTGTGCGCACCCAAACTGGATCATGGGACGCAAAATATCGGTTGACTCTGCGACCATGATGAACAAGGCGCTCGAGGTCATCGAAGCACATTTTCTATTCGACATCACGCCGGACAAGCTGGAAGTAGTCATCCATCCACAGAGCATCATTCACTCTATGGTCCAATATGTTGACAACTCGGTGATTGCCCAATTGGGTACGCCGGACATGAAGACACCCATCGCCTATGGCCTATCCTGGCCTGACAGAGTTGTTTCAGGGGCTTCGGCACTGGATTTTGGCCGGCTGCAAGATATGACATTTGAGTCGCTGGATGGTGATCACAATCATCGGCAACGTTTTCCCGGCTTGGCGCTGGCCTGGGAATCGCTTCGGGCCCCGACCGGAACTACGGCGATTTTGAATGCCGCCAACGAAATTGCTGTGCAGGCTTTCCTGGAAGGGCAGATTCGGTTTGACCAGATTCACGCAGTGAACTTGCAAACGCTTGAGTCGGTAAGCCCATCCGGTGCTGTTACGCTTGATGACTTGTTGGCCATAGACGGAGAATCCCGGGCGACGGCCTCAATGGCCGTCGCGAATATGCGCAAAGCCTGACTAACTGATTGGCAATAAGGATTTTTGATGTTGACCGTTGTTGCTTTTATTGCTGCACTTGGTCTGTTGATCGCCGTGCATGAGTATGGCCATTACAGAGTAGCGGTGCTGTGTGGGGTGAAAGTATTGCGTTTCTCAATTGGCTTTGGAAAAACACTCTTCCGCTGGCAGCCGGCTGGATCGTCAACAGAGTTTGTGATCGGGGCCTTTCCAATTGGTGGCTACGTCAAAATGCTTGACGAACGGGAAGCGCCCGTTCCGGACGAGCAGAAGTGCCTTGCCTTCAATTCCCAGCCACTGCGCTCGCGCGTGGCAATCGTTGCTGCTGGCCCTCTTGCCAACCTCATCCTCGCCGCCTTTTTGTATTCTGTCGTCAATTGGAGTGGAGTTGAGTTACCCCGCGCCATTCTGGCCGTTCCACCGGTCGGTTCCATTGCGGATCGTGCCGGGATAAACGGCGGCGAGCTGGTTACACAAGCTGGCTTTGACGTTGCAGAACTTCAGTCGGTTGAGTCGTTCGATGAACTTCGATGGCTGTTAACTCGTGGGGCGCTGGAAGGGCGCGACGTTCACCTTGTTGTAAAAGACACCGCCGCTTCGACGACGCGTGATGTTCAATTGCCGCTCGCTGAGCTTGACGTCCAAAATGCTGACCAGACGATGTTTCAGGCGATTGGCATCATTGGCCCCAGAACCCGACCGGTTATCGGTGAAGTTATGGCGGATGGGGCGGCGCATCGGGCTGGAATTCGACAGGGCGATCATGTCACCAAAGTTGGCGCCGTGCAGGTCGTTGATGGCCAACAATTAAGGGACTGGATTCGATCGACTGCAAGTGCTGGCCAACCCGCTGAGACCGTGTGGTCGATAGAACGCAATGGCGAGGCCATCAAGATAAAGGTGCAGCCTCAGAGAGTTGTGGAAGGCGGCGTTGCTGTGGGAAAAATCGGTGCATTTGTCGGCGCGGCTCCAGAATTCGTAACCATAAGATATGGGTTGTTGGAAGGTTTGATAGGTGGAGTCACCCGCACGTGGGAGGTTTCAGCGTTGACTTTGCGCATGATGGGCAAAATGCTCGTTGGAGAGGCATCGTTGAAAAACCTGAGTGGGCCCTTGACCATCGCGGACTACGCTGGAAAATCTGCAAGCTTGGGCTTGACTCAATATTTGGTTTTTCTTGCGCTGATCAGTGTCAGCCTTGGTGTTCTAAACCTGCTGCCATTGCCCGTTCTGGATGGTGGGCACCTGATGTATTATCTTTGGGAGGGAATCACTGGCAAAGCCGTCTCTGACCGCTGGATGGAGCGATTGCAGCGCGGTGGTGTTGCGGTGCTGATGGCCATGATGCTGGTTGCAGTTTTTAACGACGTAACCAGGCTGCTTGGTTAGTTATACGCGCTATCATTTCTGCGCTTCTTTTTTAGAACCTACATGCATTTTTATCCTTTCCGTATGACGACCTCGGCAATGGTCGGCGTGATGCTGATGACTGCTCCGTGCGCTTGGGCCGTTGATCCCTTTACCGTTCGTGACATCCGCGTTGAAGGCTTGCAGCGGGTGGAGCCCGGAACTATTTTTGCCTCTCTTCCAGTGCGGATAGGGGACACCTATGATGACAGCAAGGCAACAACCGCCATTCAGTCGCTGTTCGGTTTGGGCGTCTTCAAAGATGTGCGAATCGAGGTCAATGGCGATGTTTTGGTCGTCATCGTCGAAGAGCGCCCGACCGTTGCAAATGTTGAGTTTTCGGGTGCCAAAGAGTTCGACAAAGATGTTCTTAGAAAGGCGCTTCGTGATGTTGGGCTGACAGACGGACGGCCGTTCGACAAAGCCTTGGTGGATCGCGCCGAGCAGGAGCTGAAGCGGCAGTATATAAACCGCAGTCTTTACTCTGCCGAGATCGTGACGACGGTAACTCCGATTGAGAGGAACCGTGTCAATTTGACTTTTACCGTGACTGAAGGCGAGACGGCCAAGATCAACGAGATTCGAATCGTTGGCAACAAGGCGTTCAGCGAATCAACATTACGCGACCTGTTTGATCTGAATACGGGAGGCTGGCTTAGCTGGTATACGAAGTCGGACCGCTATTCCCGGGCGAAACTGAATGCCGATATTGAGACGCTCAAGTCATATTACCTGACACGCGGTTATCTTGAGTTCCGGGTCGAGTCAACTCAGGTTGCGATTTCGCCAAACAAGCAGGACATCAGCATTACGCTGAATGTGACCGAGGGCGAACGATTTGTCGTCTCAAGTGTGACGCTCGACGGCAATTATCTGGCCAAGGACGATGAGTTCAAGTCGCTCGTAACCATTCGACCTGGTCAACCCTATAACGCCGACGAGGTCGCCAAAACTTCGAAAGCGTTCAGTGATTATTTTGGAAATTTTGGGTATGCCTTTGCCCGGGTTGAAGCAATTCCGGAGATTGACCGTGCAAATATGCAGGTGGCACTTGTCATTCGGGCCGAACCCTCACGCAGGGCCTATGTACGAAGAATGAATGTGGCCGGCAATACTCGCACCCGTGATGAGGTGGTGCGTCGCGAATTCCGGCAGTTCGAGGCGTCTTGGTATGACGCCGAGAAAATCAAGCTTTCGAGGGATCGTGTCGATCGGCTCGGTTATTTTACTGATGTCAATGTTGAAACACAGGAAGTCCCCGGTTCGCCAGATCAGGTGGACCTGACAGTCAACGTGGTCGAAAAGCCAACTGGAAGCATCAGCCTGGGAGCGGGTGTTTCCAGTGGCGAGGGCCTTGCCCTCACTTTTGGGTTCAAGCAGGAGAATGCCTTTGGTTCAGGCAGTTCGGTTGGCATAGACCTGAACACCAGCAAATCCAACAGGACGCTCGTGTTCAGTACAACTGACCCCTACTTCACTGCGGATGGCGTTTCACGTACGATTGACGTTTACCGCAGGCGGTCGAGCCCGCTTAGCGATGTCAATGCATACAAATTGGATACTGCAGGTGGTAGTTTCAGTTTTGGCGTGCCCTTTACGGAAACCGATACAGTCTACTTCGGTGCTGGTATTGAGAGTACCAAGATCATTCCAGGCACGAGCTTGCCGGCTGCCTATTTGAATTATGCGAATCAGTTCGGATATTCCAGTTCGGCGGTCCCTTTGACTGTTGGCTGGTCGCGCGATGGTAGGGACAGCGCGCTGGCACCCACCCGCGGCGCTTATCAACGACTTGGTCTTGAGTGGGGTGCAGCGGGCGATGCCAAGTACCTTCGTACCAACCTCCAGTACCAACAGTATTACCCGATTAACAAACAGTACACGGCGGCTTTCAACGCTGAGTTGGGATTGGGCAAGGCGATTGGAAGTCGGCCATATCCTCTGTTCAAGAACTATTACGGGGGAGGTCTTGGTTCGGTTCGGGGCTTTGAGTCCGGCAGTTTGGGTCCGCGCGATACGAGCACGAATATTCCGTTAGGCGGCGTGCGCAAGCTGGTGCTAAATGCCGAGTTGATTGCACCGTTTCCAGGTGCGGGGAATGATCGAACGTTGCGGTGGTACGGCTTCTTTGATGTCGGAAATATCTATGGAGAAGGACAACCATTTCGCGCCAATGAGTTGCGTTCGTCGGCTGGAGTAGGCATAAACTGGATTTCACCCGTCGGACCGTTGCGACTGTCCTTTGCAACACCTATACGCAAGTTCGATGGCGATAAAATCCAGAGACTTCAATTTCAAATCGGAACGTCCTTCTAATGAATCACTATTTACGTTTTTGTCGGGTTGCCCTGTTGTTGGCGGCGTTGACTGCTGGCGCGTATGGATGGGCACAGGAGCTGCGGATCGGGTTTGTGAACACGGACCGCGTGCTTCGGGAAGCCAATACTGCCAAAGCAGCTCAGGCTAAACTGGAGCAGGAGTTCGTCAAGCGCGAGAAGGAAGTGACTGACATGGGTGAGGCAGTCAAGGCGATGACTGAGAAGCTTGAGCGCGAAGCGCCCACGCTGTCGGATAGTCAGCGTGCCACTCGCCAGAAGCAACTGGTTGAGCAGGACCGGGATTTCCAGCGCAGGCGGCGCGAGTTCCAGGAAGATTTAAGCGCTCGTCGCAACGAAGAGTTGCAACAAGTCCTTGAGCGCGCGAACAAGGTGATTCGTCAATTGGCAGAAACTGAAAAACTAGACCTGATCATGCAACCAGACCAGGTGGTTTATGTCAACCCGAAGCACGACATTACCGACAAAGTTATCAAAGGCCTGAACGCCTCAGGTGGCAAATAAGTCTCCGCGCCTGCGCAACCAATTTAGTGACGCGTGGTGTTGCGACTGGGTTCAATTGTTGATGTACTGGGGGGCGATCTGCATGGGGATGCCGACTTGCAGGTGTCGGGCATCGCTTCGCTAGAGGCGGCTACTTCTGATCAGCTCAGCTTTCTTAGCCATCCCAAATACCAAGGCCAGCTGAATAGCACGCGCGCGGGTTGCGTTATCCTCAGTCCTGAAGCATTTTCTGGATGGCAGGGTAATCGCGCGTGTATTGTTACGCCCGATCCCTATCTATATTTCGCGCGGGTCACTCAGTTATGGCTTCGCAAAACCCGCCCCCATGTGCCCCCTGGCGTTCATCCAAGTGCTGTAGTCAGTTCCGAAGCGCACGTGCATTCGGGAGCGTACGTTGGACCGCTGTGTATCGTTGAGCGTGGGGCGTGCATCGGGGAAGGCACTGTCCTGCGCGGAAACGTGATCGTTGGCGAGAACTGTATTGTTGGTGACCGCTGCTTGTTGCATGCTGGTGTTGTGATTGGCGCAGACGGGTTCGGATTTGCACCCAATGGCAAGGCTTGGGAGAAAATCGAGCAGCTTGGCGCGGTGCGCATTGGCAACGATGTTGAGATTGGCGCCAATACCTGCATAGACCGCGGCGCCTTACACGATACAGTTATTGACGACGGTGTGAAGCTGGACAACCTGATCCAGATCGGTCACAACGTGCACGTCGGCGCAAACACGGCGATGGCGGGGTGCGTGGGCATCGCGGGCAGTGCCACCATAGGTGCAAATTGCACAATAGGGGGCGGTGCGATTGTTCTGGGCCATCTTTCTCTGGCAGATGGCGTGCACATTTCGGCCGCGAGCGTTGTGACCCGCTCGATTCGAAAGCCTGGACAATACACCGGACTGTTCCCGCTTGATGAAAATGCCAGCTGGGAGAAGAATGCTGCATCGCTAAAGCAATTGCACGGCCTGCGCGAGCGCATCCGCGCTCTGGAAGAAGAAGTTAAAAGACTGGAAAACCCATGATGGACATTAACAAGATTCTCAAGCAATTGCCCCACCGGTACCCGTTCTTGCTGGTGGACCGGGTGTTGTCGCTTGAAAAAGGAAAAAGTATCAAGGCCCTGAAAAACGTCACCATTAATGAGCCTTTCTTTGAGGGCCACTTCCCACACCGCCCGGTCATGCCCGGCGTGCTAATGCTGGAGGCGCTCGCCCAAGCGTCTGCACTGTTGGGGTTTGACGCGCTCGATACTGCCTCAAACGATGAAATGATTTATTACCTGGCAGGTATGGACAACGTGAGGTTCAAGCGACCGGTCGAGCCGGGTGATCAGCTCATTCTGCAAGCTGAGCTGGTTCGTATGAAGGCCGGCATTTTCAAGTTCAAGGCGCAAGCCCTCGTGAATGGC
>JAHEBY010000381.1 GCA_024642025.1 Comamonadaceae bacterium
AACCGGAAAAATGCGTAGACAAAGATAGCCACCAGAACCAGTATCTTCAGTTCAAACACCAATATGGGCGTGGGTTCGGCAAAGGGTATCTCGCGCACCAACTCGGCTGCTTTGTCGGTTGTGCCCATCAAGGCAAACAAGCCGCCAATGATGATGATGGACGTTGAGGCAAAAAAAGAAGGGCTGGCCGAAAGGCTTTGCACAATGATGCCATCAAGCACGCGCGGTTCCCGGATGGTACTTTGGTACATCCAGTAGCGCCGATAACGGTTGGTCGATGCAATCAGGGACGGACGCCGCACGCTCCAATACGTGGCAAATTCGGCATAACCTACCCAGGCCGCAACAAAAGCGAACAAACACAGCCAGTCGGCCCATGGCAGCAGAGAAATGACTTTCATGGGTGGATGGTATCAACTCACGAAAGTGGACCCTGTTGCTAGCGTTCAGGCAACGGGATAAACTCGCTTTCACCCGGCACCGGCGTAAAACGCCCGGCGCGCCAGTCTTCTGCAGCCTGATCGATACGCTCCTTGCGGCTGGAGGCAAAATTCCACCACATGTGCCTGGGGGCATCGAGCGCATCGCCGCCCACCACGACCAGACGCAGTGGCTTGTCACCCGAATTGGCCAGCACGGTCTGGCGCGAGCTGTCCGCATCGATTGCGGTTGTGAGCAAGGCCATGCTCTGCGCCGCCAACTCGGCGCCATCGACCCAGGCACCGGGACCGATGGCATACACGGCAGCTTCCTGCGCATCGATCGGCAAGGTGCACGCGCCGCCGGGGGCAAGTTGCACGTCAAGATAGAGTGTTGGCGAAGGGGTTTTAACTGGCGAACGCGTCCCCAGCAACTCTCCGGCAAGCAGGCGAATGCGGGCGCCGCCCACGGTCAACTCCGGAATGGCCGCTGCTGGCGTGTGAGTGAATGACGGTTCAGACTCTTCCAGGTCACGTGGTAACGCCACCCACAACTGCAGGCCATGGTTGACGAAGGTGGCATCCTTTAGCGTTTCGGGCTTACGCTCGGAGTGCGTGATGCCTCGCCCGGCAGTCATCCAGTTAATGGCACCTGGCTCGATAAGCTGGGCGGTGCCCAGACTGTCGCGGTGCATCATGGCGCCCTCAAACAGGTAAGTGACGGTTGCCAGCCCTATGTGCGGGTGGGGCCGAACGTCGTGGTTGTCACAAGGGTGTTCTGTAACCGGGCCGAAATGGTCAAAGAAAATAAACGGCCCGACCGAACGCAGTCTTGCTGACGGCAGCAGCCGGCGCACCACAAACCCTCCACCCAGGTCTGCGCTGCGGCCGGCTAGTGTGCTCTCAATGGGCATTTCAAGCCTTTCTTGACAACGGCCAGCCAGCCAGCGATTGATGGCGCCTCAAGCCTTGAGCCGTGCAGCTACTTCTGTGACGCGTTTGCCAAACAGCCTGCCGGTTTCGAGATCGCCCGCTGACATTTCGTCAGCAGATGAATCGGAAGGTGACTGAGCCATGGCGCCCGCGAAGGAGCCCACATAGTTCACATCGTCCCGCTTGGCAGCCTTGCTGTTGGATGGCATCAGACCGGTCCCCACCCAAATGCCGCTGTGCTGCATGGCCAGCGTAAAGAGGTAGTGCAATGTGGAGTGCTTGTCGCCGTTCATGGTGGCGCTGTTGGTGAAACCGGCAAACACCTTGTCTTTCCAGGCCTGGCTAAACCACTGCTTGCTGGACGCATCGGCAAATTTCTTGAACTGCCAGCTCACCGTGCCCATATAGGTTGGTGAACCCATGATGATGGCGTCTGCCGCATTGAGGGTTTCCCAGGCGGCTTCCGGCACATTGCCGTCTGCATCAACCGCCACCAGATCGGCGCCAGCGCCTTCTGCCACGGCTTGCGCCAAGCGCAGGGTATGACCATAACCCGAATGAAAAACAACTGCTACTTTTGCCATTTCAAAACTCCTTGAGTGAGGCGGGAAAAGGATACCTGAACACCAGGTCTCCGGAATTTGGACGAAATATTGGGGACGAAAGAATGTGTGCTTCAGGCGCCGCGCTTGGCGTCAACGCTCCAGGCACCGGCGCCATGAGCAGCCAAAACCAGCAAACCGCCCACCACAGCAATGTTCTTGAAGAACATCAGCTGCTGCATCATGGCCATGTCAGCGGGCACAGCCCAGAAATTGTGGAAACCAAACGTAGCCACCAGAGTGAACAGGGCCAAGGCCAGCGCCGCCACACGGGTGCCGAAGCCGGCGATCAGGGCCAGGCCGCCCCCAACTTCCACCAGAATGGCCACGACAGCGGCCAGCTGGGGCACAGGCAATCCACCCGACTGGATGTAACCCACGGTTCCGGCAAAGCCGCTGATTTTGCTGATGCCGGCAGGCAGGAACAGCATGGCCAGCAGCAGGCGGCCAATGAGGGTCAACGGGTTTTGCAGGGCAGTGAACATGGGAAATTTCCTTATAAAAAATTGAATATCTAGGCGGCCAGGTCAAACACAAGCACCTCGGCGGCTTTGCCATGCGTCAGCGTGAGGTGGCCCTCGCCTTCCAGCAAAGCAGCGTCTCCGGTGGTGAGCGGTTGACCGTTGACCTCAAGGTCACCACGCACCACATGGACGTAACTCTTGCGGGTTGTATCCAGATCCAGCTCGGCGGTCTGCGTGCCATCAAACAGACCGGCGTACAGGCGCGCATCGGCGTGGATCGTCACGGAACCGTCAGCACCGTCTGGCGACGCCACCAGCTTCAGCTTGCCCTGCTTGTGCGCTTCGCCAAAAGTTTTCTGCTCATAGCTGGGAGGGATACCCGTCACATTGGGCTCGATCCACACTTGCAGGAAATGCGTGGTGTCATTCGGCGCGTGGTTGAACTCGCTGTGCTGCACGCCACGCCCGGCGCTCATGCGCTGCACATCACCCGGAGGAATGCCCTTGACATTGCCCATCGTGTCTTTATGCGCCAGCTCGCCGCTCAACACATAGCTGATGATTTCCATGTCACGATGGCCATGGGTGCCGAATCCGGTACCTGGGGCAATGCGGTCTTCATTGATGACACGCAAGTTGCCGAATCCCATGTGCTTGGGATCGTAATACCCCGCAAATGAAAAACTGTGAAACGACTTTAAC
>JAHEBY010000382.1:0-1573 GCA_024642025.1 Comamonadaceae bacterium
CTGAAAAGCATTACGGGCGCCAAAGGCGCCCGCGTACTGGGTGCAATTTATCCAGCCTGAGCCGGACTCGACCGATCAGACCGAGAATGACGAACCACAGCCGCAAGTCGTGGTGGCATTCGGATTCTTGATCACGAACTGGGCGCCCTGAAGGTCTTCCTTGTAGTCGATCTCGGCACCCACCAGATACTGGTAGCTCATGGCATCGATCAGCAGAGACACACCGTTCTTTGTCATGGTGGTGTCATCTTCATTGGTTACTTCGTCGAAAGTGAAGCCGTACTGAAAGCCGGAACAGCCCCCACCCTGCACGAATACACGCAATTTCAGATCGGGATTGCCCTCCTCCGCGATCAGATCAGCGACTTTTGCCGCCGCGCTGTCGGTAAACAGGATCGGCTCAGGCATCTCTGTCTGAATATTTTCTGCGACGGCATTCATAATCTACTCCGCTGAATTTCAACAGCAACAATACTACAGCAATTCGCTCAGGAATTCAGCTAGAGGTTATTTGCCGCTAGTTTCAGTATGGGTTTTTCCTCATCCGCATCCATCGGGCGCAACTGACCGGCAATGATGGCGCCCTGATGCATCTCCAGCGCAATGTAGTGGACATCGCCTTCAATTCGCGCCTTCGGCTGCAGTTCGAGCATTTGCCGGGCGTACACCGGCCCCTTGACTGTCCCATTGATGATGACGTGATCGGCAAGGATCTGCCCGGTCACCGTTGCCGTTTCTGAAATCACAAGAATGCTAAGTTTGTCATCGCCCGAGCGAACGTCGCCGACCACATTTCCATCAATTCGCAAACCATCGGTGAATTTGAGGCTGCCATCAATCTGGCTTCCATCGGCAATCAGGCTTCGAATCGGAGGTTGCTTCTTCTTGCTGAACATATTGAATCCTCAATGTGTGAAACGTTCTACAGCTTGATTGACTGGGCCGCCTTGGTGACCGAGCCTTCAAGCACCCTGGCTGAAACAGCCTTGACCACAGTCTGTGGCGGTAGCTCGAAGATACCTTCGGCTCGACCATACTGCCTGATCTTGAGAGATTGCCCGCCGCCCGGCAATGCCGCAACCCATGGCTTGCCCGCCTGGCTACCGCTAAAACTCAACTCCAGGCGCCCATTGAATTCCGGCGCATTCTTGAGGGATTGGATCACCAGAACTTGCCATTTTACTTCACGCCCATTCTGGACCTCGGCCTGCAGCCCCCGGATGGCCAGGCTCTCGCCGCCAACCGCTGGAATCAGCTTTTCGAAGAAACCCAGGTCTTCCCGCAAGGAGCGGTTTTCGGCTGCCAGT
This sequence comes from Comamonadaceae bacterium, assembly GCA_024642025.1. Lineage (GTDB taxonomy): Bacteria > Pseudomonadota > Gammaproteobacteria > Burkholderiales > Burkholderiaceae_C > Egaibacter. Next base: position 1,308 of record JAHEBY010000382.1, read on the forward strand.
TGCTTATTTAATGCAGCCAGTTGCCCCTGCGCCGCCTTTTCAGCCGTCAGCAAGGTGTCGGAGGTATTTGCCACGGATTGGGCCTTATCGCGCTCGCTTTTCATATCGGCAAGCTGTTGACGCAGATCCACCATCTCGACCCGCATCTGGGCCAGTTCTACAGAGCGTCCACCGGCAATGCCCGCAATATCCTTGCCGAACTCAAACGCCCACAAGCCGATGGCCGCACAAAAACCCAGCACGATCGCCAGTACAGCCCAACGAAA
>JAHEBY010000382.1:1583-3120 GCA_024642025.1 Comamonadaceae bacterium
GGCCAAGGCATGGCACTACGAACGGCCATGCGCGGAGCACTGATGGTCAAACGGCGATGAAGCAGGCGAAATCTCATGGAAATGGAAGTCTAGCAGCCTGAAAAGAAAACGACCGTCAGAATTTGCATTCTGACGGTCGCTGTTTTGCAACAATTTGCTGCAGGCGAAACTTCTGATGAAATTAACGCTTGCTGAACTGCTTGCGGCGGCGTGCAGAGTGCAGGCCGACCTTCTTACGCTCGACTTCACGGGCATCGCGTGTGACAAAACCAGCCTGGCTCAGTGCCGGCTTGAGCGATGCATCGTAGTCGATCAGGGCACGGGTAATGCCGTGACGGGTTGCGCCGGCCTGACCGGACTCACCACCACCAGCCACGTTGACCATGATGTCGAACGATTCGGCATGGTTGGTCAAAAGCAGGGGCTGCTTGCAGATCATGATCGAGGTTTGACGGCCGAAGAAAGCTTCGATGTCCTTGCCATTGACCGTGATCTTGCCGGTGCCTTTTTTCAGAAACACGCGGGCGACGCTGGATTTGCGACGGCCGGTGCCATTGTTCCATTCTCCAATCATCTTGAAGCTCCTTAGATTTCCAACACTTTGGGTTGCTGGGCAGTGTGCGGGTGCTCTGCACCACCGTACACCTTGAGCTTCTTGATCATGGCGTAGCCGAGCGGGCCTTTCGGCAGCATGCCCTTGACGGCTTTTTCCAAAGCGCGGCCAGGGTGCTTGGCTTGCATGTCACGGAAGTTGGTTGCAGTGATACCGCCGGGATAACCCGAATGACGGTAATAAATCTTGTCCAACGGCTTGGCGCCGGTGACACGAAGTTGTGCTGCATTGATGATGACAATGAAGTCACCAGTATCGACGTGAGGCGTGTAAATGGCCTTGTGTTTGCCGCGCAAACGGAGAGCAACTTCGCTGGCTACTCGTCCGAGGACCTTGTCGGTCGCGTCAATCACAAACCACTCGTGCGTCACGTCAGCGGGTTTTGCGCTGAACGTCTTGGTCATGAGTTTTCTCTATCTAGAGGGTTTGTCCAACCTAAGGGGTTGGCTTCCTTGCTGCTCTTTTCCACGGTCGGTGTTCCTTCTTTCTGCCAATCAATGACTGACAGCGGGGACCTCTTAGGTGGGAAATGAATCTTCGCCGCGGAGCTGCAAAAGCGCTGCGAAGCCTGCCATTATACAAAAAAAACGTTTATCGACAAGCACTTGGGCGTGCTCATGGCGTGCCGCCCGGCACACCATGAGGTGGATAGCGTTTGCGGTCTTCCACGCAAATGGGCAAGCTCGCCAACTCAGGCTTCTGGCACTCAAGATGAATACACATCGGTCGGGTCACGAAATTACTGTCTGCACAAATTTCCCCTTGCACTTTTTGAGTCGGCTTTGTCTGACCCATCCTTGTAGAGACAGTGGGCGCAAACTTTCCATCAGAAGATTCAACTGCTTTAGTCACGCTCACTGAGCTGCCCTGCCCTGGCTCGATGGCGTCCGCAGAAGGATTAGCTCTCCGGTTGACGACGCCGCC
>JAHEBY010000383.1 GCA_024642025.1 Comamonadaceae bacterium
ACATTGGCCGCAGCCACTTCTTTGGCAATCATCTGAACCATTTCGTCTCGCACGTCACCTTTGCCACCGGGGAACTGGTGCGAGGCTTTAAGTGTGATGCTCTCGGCGAATGCCGCCGAAACCGGCAGGGCTGCCACCAGAAGGCTCACAAGCGTTTTGCGGATGATCGGGTTTTTCATGGATTTGTCTCCTGATTTTGGGTTACGAAACAACATCAAGCCCGGCTTGGGGCAGGCGCGCCGATGCCGACCACCTGAGTCTTGAATACATACCTGTAAATGTAGGTCACGAATTTTTAATAGGTACCAGTGAATACCCTAAGACATTTACCGCATAAATAGATCAACAGTCAGAATCAAAAGTGCGAGAATTTCCGCATGAAGATCTCGGAACAGCTCAGAGAAAAGATTGAAGAGCAAATCGCCACAGGCCAGCTTTTGCCCGGATTTGCCCTGGATGAAGCCGAACTAGCCGAGCAGCATGGCGTGTCCCGCACACCCGTACACGAAGCCTTGGTGCAGCTTGCCACAGAGGGCCTGATCGAATTTCGCCCGCGGCGCGGTGCCATTGTCACCAGCATCGGACCGGCGCGCCTGCTTGAAATGTTCGAAGTCATGGGCGAGCTTGAGGCCATGTGCGGGCGCCTGGCGGCGAGGCGCATGCAAGACAGTGAGCGCGCCGAACTGATGGCCGCGCATCAAGCGTGTGAAGAAGCTCGGGCCAAGCACGATACCGACGCCTATTTCTATTGCAACGAACGCTTCCACGCCGCAGTCTATTCAGGCAGCCACAACAGCTTTTTGGGGGAGCAGGCATTTGCGCTGCACCGGCGGCTGCGACCCTACCGTCGTTTGCAGCTGCGCGTTCGCGATCGCATGGGCACATCCTTTGGCGAGCACAACGCCATTGTCAATGCCATCTCGGCGGGCGACGCTGATGCTGCAGCTGCCGCGTTGCGCGGCCACGTCGTGATTCAGGGTGAGCGGTTTGGGGACTTGCTGGCGTCGCTTTCACGGATTGAAAGCACGGCAACGGCGTGACCGGTCCGGGGCGGCGCACCAGGCCACCAAAGCCTAGAGCAGCAGCTTCTCAATTTCCGAGGAAACCGCAATCTTCCCCTGTGCCAACAGCGTACGGTGCTTGTCCAGGCGTTTCAAGTCATACAGATAGTTGACCATCATTCCGGACGATTGCTTGAGGCCTTTTGCCGACGGGTCGCCCCCCCAATTGATGCGCTCCACGCGGGCACCATTGCCCAGATGGAAGCGGGCCACCGGGTCAACCGGTGTGCCGTCAATCGTTTCGCCACCCAGGTACTGGGCTGCACACTGCGTGAGCACGTGCCGCACGCTGGACTTGGCGCCGAGCTCCAGCGCGTTGTCGGCTGCGGCGAGCAGGTCGTCCGCGTTAACGGTTTCCTTGCCCAGCGACCGGGCCATCAGCGCGAGTGTTTTGGTGTCGATTCTCGGCACCAGCGCAGCAGCGTTTTTCTTGAGCCAGTTGCGGAACCCGGGAATGGGTGACAGCGTGGCAAACACCTTTAGCCGCGGGAACTCTTCTTTCAGCGTCTCCACCACCCGCTTGATCAGTGAATCGCCAAAGCTCACGCCGCGCAAGCCTGCCTGGGTATTGCTGATCGAATAAAAAATGGCTGTGGTGGCCTTGTCCAGGTCCGACGCGCCAGCGGCCTCGTCCAGCAGAGGCGTCACGCTGTCGGCCATCTCGTCCAGCAGCGCAACCTCGACAAAGATTAGTGGCTCGTCAGGCAAACGCGGGTGGAAGAAGCCGTAACACCGTCGGTCTGAGTCCAGCCGGTTTTTAACATCCGACCAACCCTTGATGTCGTGCACCGCTTCGTATTTGATGAGCTTTTCGATCAGCGAAGCGGGCGAGTCCCAGCTCAGGCGACGCAGGTCCAGAAAGCCCACGTCAAACCAGGTGGAGAACATGTATTCCAACTCAACATCCAGGGCCTGCAGGCGCTTGTCGGATTTGAGGTGGGGCAGCATGTCAGCCCGAAGGTCCACCAGAAACCGCACGCCTTGCGGAAATGCGCTGAAGCGCTGTAGCAGGCGGCGGCGGGGCGACACTGTGGCGCGTCGATAGTGCACTTCTGCCGCGGCTTCATCGGGCGTGCCCACTGCGGCAGCGAATTTCTCCTGTTCCCGCTTAACGACTTCGGGGTCGCGGATGAACTGCTCGCTCATCAAAAGCCACATGTCCTGACGTTGCTCCAGCGGCGCTTTGGCATACCACTGCGCCACGCCCTGCGCGCGTCGCCCGCCCTCCACTTCGCTCACGCGCGGGTCCACAATGGCTTTGAGTTCGTCGTAGGTGCGGCGCAGCTCGCGCGGGCTCAAGGCCTCTTCACGGTGGCGAACGTGGCCGCTCAAACGCTCAACCGTGGTGCGCTCATTGGCCGGCGTTGCCGCGGCCCAGGGCGTCTCTACAGACGCTACCCTTTTCATAGCTGCTCGCGCAATATCCACAAGGGCTAAGGGCTTCTTTTTTACTTCGTCATCAGCCATTCAAGGTAACTTTCCTTAATTTGAAAAACTCAAGGTTGACGGGCTCTGGCCCACACCCAAAACACGGCGCCACCCAGGATCATGGGCACGCACAGCCACTGCCCCATGCTCATGCCCAGCGCCAGAAGGCCAAGGTGCGCATCCGGCTCGCGGAAAAATTCGGCGATGTAGCGGAACACGCCGTAGCCAAAGAGAAACGCCGCAGCAACTTGCCCCTGAGCCCGTTCCTTTCGGGCATACAACCACAACAGGATGAACAGCAGCAACCCTTCCATCAAAAACTGATAGACCTGCGATGGGTGACGCGGCAGATCGCCAGCGCCCCGAAACATCATGGCCCACGGCAGCGACGGGTCTGCCACCCGGCCCCACAACTCGCCGTTGATGAAATTGCCGACGCGCCCTGCCGCCAACCCCGTGGGCACACACGGAGCCACAAAATCGGCAACCTGCCAGAACGGCCGTTTGCGCGACCAGGCGAACCAGATCATCGAGCCAATCACACCCAGCATGCCGCCGTGAAAGCTCATGCCACCCTGCCACACGGCAAAGATCTCCAGCGGATGTGCCAGGTAATAGGCAGGCTTGTAA
>JAHEBY010000046.1:0-3167 GCA_024642025.1 Comamonadaceae bacterium
TTCAGGCGCGTGTATTTGGACGCACTGGTTGCGCCAGTTGCTTTTTCGGTCTGGTATCCCAATGAAACGAACAGAGGACCGCCTTCGTATTTGACATGCAAAGCCGTGGTGCTGCCCGCCCCAACGGTTGCCGTCTTGTTCTCGCCTAGAGCATAGGACACCGCACCGCTGATACCACCAAAGTTTGGCGAAGCGTAGTAAATGTTGTTCTTGGGGTTTGATGTGTAACCGGCGCTCTTGAAGACATTGCTGGCAGCAGAAAACGCGGAGTCAAACACTGAATTGCCCGCACCATTCACGTCATCGTAGGCGGTGTAAACATTGCCAAACTTGACTTCACCAAAACCGCCGGAAAAACCGACGTAAGCCTGGCGGCCAAAAAGGTTGCCAGAGCCAGCGCCTGTTGACAGGTCAAAACCGCTTTCGAACTGGAAGTTGGCTTTCAAGCCACCGCCGAGGTCCTCAGACCCTTTCATACCCCAGCGGCTGCCGCTAAGGCCACCGCTATCGAGTTTGGTTTGGCTCAGGCCAGAGGTCTTCTGGCTACCAAACCAGATGTCGCCAATGCCGTACAGGGTAACGTTGGATTGTGCAAATGAGGCACCTGACGCCGCCAAAACGGCCAGTGCAACTAGACTCTTCTTCATATAAAAAATCTCCAAAAAAAAGGGAGGTGGGGGGACGCCATTTAGTCAAAACAATTTCGGGTAAACGTCAACTTGCATTTCGCCTGAGTCACCTTCGACTTTAGCGGTCGGAATGCAAAAATTGGCTGATGGACCCTATGCTTGTTGTGCCTGAGATCACTCTATCATTTAGTTCAGGGAATTCCCTATGTGTGCACTGCACAATTGTTGTAACTGGCCTGTAACCGTTGCGTTTTGTCACAATTGTCACTGTCGTTGCAGGACGGAGATTTGGCGGCAGCAAAGGCGATCAATTGAAAATTCTGAGCCAATTTTTGTGCCTGTATGTAACATCAGGTAATGACACAGACGACGATGGACACCCTCTTTATTGCGTTGGACGAAGCATTGCGGACGATTTTTGCCGAACCGCTGAAGGTGATGCCTTGCCCTACGCTGCCATACCAGCCCAGTGAGCTTTCCTCGACGGAAACTCGCATTGCTGGAGCTCTCATGCGCGTGAATCATGTTGGCGAGGTTTGCGCGCAGGCACTTTATGCTGGCCAGGCAGTAGCCACCGAGAGTGAAAGCCTCAGACGTCACTTCAAAAAAGCCGGTCAGGAAGAAACCAATCACCTCGCCTGGACCAAACAACGCCTCGACGAGCTTGGCGCTCGCCCTTCCCTACTGAACCCGCTTTGGTATGCCGGAGCCTTCGGCCTTGGTTTGGTCGCCGGCAAGCTAGGTGACCGGCTGAGTCTGGGATTTGTGGTGGAGACCGAAAAGCAGGTTGAGGCGCACCTGGCCAGCCACCTGGAGCGTTTGCCAACCAGCGACCATGCGTCCCGCGCCATAGTTGCGCAGATGAAGGCCGATGAAGCCAGTCATGCGCTGGAGGCCGAACGCCTTGGCGCCATTGATCTGCCGGATCCCTTAAAGGACCTGATGCGAGGTGCCGCAAAGGTGATGACAATGGTGGCACACCGACTCTAAGGTTCTTTGAGTGCGTAACTCGAATGCTATAATATTAGTAGCATATTACACATATTTGACGGGGGCTAGAGGCCAATTTGGCATTGATATTTCGCCAAATCAGGCCTCAACCAGCTCAAAACTGGTGGTAATGGCGGCGGTCTTGCCCAGCATGACGGATGCAGAGCAATATTTGTCGTGGCTCATGGCGATGGCGCGCTCCACAGCCTGTGGCGCGATACCTTTGCCGGTTACCGTGAAGTGCATGTTGATGGCCGTGAATACCTTGGGATCGGTCTCTGCACGCTCAGCACTCAATTTGACGGAACAGCCACGCACGTCATGCCGGCCCCGCTTGAGGATCAGCACCACGTCGTAGGCGGTGCAGCCACCCGCGCCTGCCAATAGCGTCTCCATGGGGCGTGGCGCCAGATTCGCGCCACCGTTTTCGGGCTTGGCAGCGTCTGGCGCGCCATCCATAACCAGCGTGTGACCGCTGCCGGTTTCGGCCAAAAACCCCATGCCCGAACGGGTGCCGGTGTTGCCGGTCCAGCTGACTGTGCATTCCATGTCTAGATTCTTTCTAATTTTTGCCCCGCGCGGGGCAAATGTCATGTCGTTACAATACGCTCAAACAGCCCCGCGCGGACTTCGGAAGCCGCCTGGAAACAGGTGCTTGGGTTCGCAACTGCCCCTGAAGCGAAAACGGAGTGTAGCCCGTGCCACAAACAGCCAAACCCAACTCAAACTCACCCAAGGCGGCAGCCAATCCGGCAGCCAGCCCGGCGCTAACCAAAGGCCTTGCTGCTCAAGGGCTGTCACCCGCCGACTATCTCAAAAAAATCCTCACGGCGCGGGTCTACGACGTGGCCGTGGAAACCCCGCTGGAGCCCGCACGGGCCCTGAGCCGCCGCCTGCACAACACCGTGCTGTTCAAGCGCGAAGACCAGCAGGCCGTGCGCAGCTTCAAACTGCGGGGTGCCTACAACAAGATGGCCCAGATTCCGGTGGATCAGCTCGCAAAGGGCGTTATTTGCGCCTCTGCGGGCAATCATGCGCAGGGCGTGGCACTGTCGGCCAGCCGCATGGGAGTGCGCGCGGTGATTGTGATGCCCACGACCACGCCACAGCTCAAAGTGGATGCTGTGCGCGGTTTTGGTGGCGAGGTGGTGCTGTCGGGTGACAGCTATTCAGATGCCTACGAACATGCCTTGACGGTACAGAAAGCGGAAGGGCTAACCTTTGTTCACCCGTTTGATGACCCTGATGTCATCGCCGGCCAAGGCACGGTAGCGATGGAAATCATGCGTCAGGTACAAACGCTGGGCGCCGACAAGGCCGTCAAGTCTGGCCACAAGACCGGCAGTAAAACAGGGCCGGGGCTGGACGCCATATTTGTGGCGATCGGCGGTGGTGGCCTGATCTCGGGCGTGGCGAACTACATCAAGGCCGTGGCGCCGGGTGTCAAAGTGATTGGCGTGCAGATGAATGATTCCGACGCCATGATGCAGTCGGTGGCCGCCAAAAAACGGGTGGTGTTGCCAGACGTAGGGCTTTTTTCCGACGGCA
>JAHEBY010000046.1:3177-11658 GCA_024642025.1 Comamonadaceae bacterium
CTGGCCGTGGCAGCCATCAAGCAATATGTGGCCACCCACAAGACCAAGGGAGAGACCTACGCCGCCATTCTGTGTGGTGCCAACATGAACTTCGACCGCCTGCGCTTTGTAGCCGAGCGGGCCGAGGTGGGTGAGGAGCGCGAAGCGCTGTTTGCCGTGACCATTCCCGAAGAGCGCGGCAGCTTTAGGCGATTTTGCGAGCTCATTGGCGAACTGCCGGGCGGCACCCGCAACGTAACCGAGTTCAACTACCGCATCAGCGACAACGCGACAGCCCACGTGTTTGTGGGCATGACCACGCAAGGCAAAGGCGAATCGGCAAAAATTGCCGGCAACTTCAACAAGCACGGCTTCAAGGCGCTCGACCTGACCCACGACGAACTGGCCAAAGAACATATCCGCCACATGGTGGGCGGCCACTCGGCACTGGCGCAAGACGAGCGACTGCTGCGATTTGTGTTCCCAGAGCGGCCCGGCGCACTCATGAAGTTCTTGAGCCTGATGCGCCCCGGCTGGAACATCAGCCTGTTTCACTACCGCAACCAGGGTGCCGATTATGGCCGCATTCTGGTCGGGCTTCAGGTTCCAGTGGCTGACAACCAGGCATTTGCCAGCTTTCTGGATACCCTGGGCTACCCTTGGGTAGAAGAGACCGGCAATCCGGCGTATCAGTTGTTCCTGAAGAGCGCATAACGCCGGTTGAGCAGGAGCTTGAGCATCATTGCCCCGCGCTGCCACAGCGCTGTGTCCGCTATTGAGCGCTCGGAGCCCCTCCTGGCGCTCCACCCGCCGTAGCAAGCGGCGGCAACTCCAGCGTCAGGGCAGCCGGCCCGTCAAGTGCCGCACCCAACATCGCACTACGCTTCTTGACAGCCTGCAATACCAGGCCCTGTTCCACCTCGGCACCAACGCGAAACGGCTTGGGTGGCGCGTCGCCCACCGCAATAAGAGCGGCGCCATGACTGGCTGTATTGGCAAGCACACCGACCAAAACAAACCGCGTCGGAACGATGGCCTGTGGGCCGGATGGGGCGGCAGATATGGCACCCAGTAATTTGGCGACGTTTGCCTGGTCGCCGGAACTGATTTGCCCGCCCATGCCTCCAACCACTCCTGAATTTGCCGAGCCAACATGGTCCGAAGATGCCCCTACCCACTTTAAGACCCAGTACACCAGACTGGCTGCGAGCAACGCCCACACCATGAACGTAACAAAGTGCGACAGTTGGCGGTTACGGGAAATTGTCAACATGCTGAGATTATGATTGAGTCCACTCTGGCACGCTACTGCGACATATTCCGACAATATGAAAAGACACACATCCGCCTTCAAGACGACGCTCGCACACGGTTTCACGCTGATTGAGTTGATGGTCGTGCTCGTCATTATTGGCGTATTGGCGGCGTTGATCGTACCCAACGTGCTGGACCGCGCTGACGATGCGCGCGTCACTGCCGCCAAAACCGATGTCAACAATGTAATGCAGGCCCTCAAGCTTTACCGTTTGGACAATCAGCGCTATCCCACAGCCGCGCAAGGCCTGAAGGCACTCGTGGTCAAGCCCACGGAAGGCGGCCCGGTTCCACTCAACTGGAAGCCCTATCTGGAGCGTTTGCCCAACGACCCTTGGGGTAACCAATACCAATACGTCAATCCAGGCATCAAGGGCGAGATTGACGTGATGTCATTCGGAGCTGACGGTCAGCCCGGCGGTGAGGGCAAAAATGCGGACATCGGAAGCTGGCAGTAACGTAGCCCTAACCCGTCAACTGGGGTTCACCATTCTGGAGCTGCTGGTCGTTGTGGCCATCATCGCTCTGGGCACGGCTGGGGTTGCAATAGCGATGCGCGACACCACGGATACTATCCTCGAGCGGGAGGGCCAGCGCCTGGCTGCAATGCTCGAATCCGCGCGCGCCCAGTCGCGCTCCACAGGCGTGCCAGTAACCTGGCGGCGCACGGAAACGGGTTTTGCGTTTACAGGTCTGTATGGGAGCAATCAGACCGGGGAGTGGCAAGCTGACGGGCTGCTTGTGGATCCTCGCGCCACATTGAGTTTGGGGCCAGAACCACTGATTGGGCCGCAGGAGGTCACGATGAGCCTGCGCGAGCAACCTGGTAAATCCGTGCGTATCGTGACAGATGGGCTTCACCCTTTTTCGGTGGAGTCGGTGGCGCCCGCAGTCAGCGCGCAATAGGCATCATGCTGCTAAAACGATATGGTCGGGGCTTTACGCTGATTGAGGTGCTGGTGGCGTTGTCCATCGTGGCCATTGCCCTGTTGGCTGGGTCTCAAGCGACCAATGCACTAACCAGCACTGCCGTACGTCAGTCCGATCTGTTGCTTGGCCACCTTTGCGCGGAAAACGAACTGACACGTATCCGGCTTTTGAAACAAATGCCTTCTATTGGAAACTACGATGTACGCTGTGAGCAGGCTGGCATCGGATTTGACATTGCCATGAACGTTGTGCCAACCCCCAACCCCAACTTCAGACGGGTGGATGCCCAAGTCAAGCATGACGGTGCGCCGGTGCTGCGGCTTTCGACCGTGATGGGCCGGTTTTGATGCGTCGCCAGGCGGGTTTTACGCTGATTGAAGTGCTGGTAGCCATCACCATCATGGCATTGATGGCGGTGATCAGCTGGCGTGGTTTGGACGGCATGGTGCGCGCCCAGTCGCAAACTAAATCTCGAGCCGACGCCGTTCTTACCTTGCAAGCAGGGCTGATGCAGTGGCGTTCCGACCTGGACAACATCATCCAGTTCAGTGGCAATGGCGACATTTCGCCGATGGACTGGAACGGACGGGTATTGCGCGTCACGCGGCGCAACACGACCAACCCCACGCAGGGAACCTTCGTCGTGGCATGGTCGCAGCGGGACACCGGTGATAGCGCGCAGTGGCTGCGCTGGCAGTCGCCACCTGTGCGCACACGTGGCGAGTTGCGACAGTTTTGGGAAATGGCAGGGCAATGGGCACAGAACCCGGGCGACGTGGAAAAGCGCAGCGAGATCGCCGTCTATCCAGTGACTCAGTGGCAAGTGCTCTTTTACCGCGATAACGCGTGGACAAACGCACTGTCCAGTGACGCTTCGGCTGGCCCGATCACGGTTCTGCCTGATGGGGTCCGCCTGATCCTGACGCTGCCACAAGGTCAGGCGCTGGGCGGCGCGTTGACGCTAGACTGGATCAGCCCCCTTTTGAGCGGCGGCAAGGCAGCATGAAGACAACGGAGCGAACAGGCCTTTCAACCCAAAATGGCGCCGCTTTGCTGGCCGCGATGTTGACCGTCACCTTGGTCGCAACGCTTGCTGCTTCGGCTTTATGGCAACAGTGGCGGGCTGTCGAAATCGAAGCCGCCGATCGTTCGCGCGTGCAGGCCGGTTGGATTTTGAGTGGCGCGACAGATTGGCTAAGGCTAATCCTGATTGAAGATAGCCGACCGGGCAGTCCGGTCAACGACAACCTGTCAGAGCCATGGTCCATTCCATTGAAAGAAGCACGGCTCTCAAGTTTTCTCGCGGCCGATGCCAACAATGCAGTCACGGATTCAGATACGGCAATGGATGCGTTTTTGTCCGGCGAGATAACGGATGCGCAGGGAAAGCTAAACGTTCGCAACCTCATAGACCAGAACAACAATTTATCCGTCAACGGGATCGCGGCGTTCACCAAGCTGTTTGATTTTCTGAAGTTGCCGACCCAGCAAGTGGCTTCTCTGGCCAACAACTTGCAGCAAGCCGCGGCAGCTGCGGCACCACCAACACCCAAAGAAGGTGCGTCGGCCCCGGCAACACCCGCACCCTCCGCCGGAATAGAAAATACTGGTTCTCTATCGCTCATGCCGCAGCGTCTGGAACAATTGGTGTGGCTGGGTTTGCCACCCGCCACGCTTGACGTGATTCGTCCGTATGTCGCGCTCTTACCGCAAAGCAATACCTCAATAAACCTGAACACGGCGTCCGCCGAGGTCATTTACGCAGCGGTGCCGGTGCTATCGATGGCATCTGCACAAAAACTGGTGGATTTCCGTACGCGGTCTGTGTTTGGTTCAATTGCTGATGCCGTTCGGGTGGCCGCGGAACTTGCACAGCCATCAAATGAGGGCGAACCCGGGCGGTTGGCGCTTTCTGTTGTCACCAGTTACTTTGACGTCAAAGGCCGCTTGCGCATCGACAACGTCACTTACGAAGAGACGTCAATGTTGCAACGATCTGGGATGCAGGTCAAGGTTTTGTGGCGGGCGCGAGGGGTGCCATCGCAGCAGAGACCGACCCAAGTAGCCGCGTTAAGGTAATTTTTAAGCTCCTAATTACAATAACCATAGCACCCTAAGCTACTCATGACCAAGTTGATCATCAAACTTCCAACGCAAGTGGCGACCGCCACCACGGAGTTTGCCTATGCGCTTAGTACTGATGGTGTATCGGTAGACCGGCACGCCAGCGCTGTTGCCAACCTGTTGCCGCCAAACAGCGGCGCGGGTGATGAAGTCATCGCGATGGTACCTGCCCGCGCCTTGTCGTGGCACCAGGCGCAGTTGCCTCAAGGCATCAGCATGACCTCGCCCCGCCTGCGGCCTGTGCTGGTGGGTCTGCTGGAAGAGTACCTTCTGGACGATGCTGACAACCTGCACTTTGCGCTCGAGCCGATCAAAGAGCCTGCATTGCCCTTCTGGGTCGCGGTATGTGACAAGGCATGGCTGCGGACCTGCCTGTCTACTCTGGAGAGTGCAAAGTGCCAAGTTTCTCGCATCGTGCCTGAGCTAGTGCCTGGTCAGGCCCAAATGACGCCCACAACGATTTATTTGCTGGGTGAGCCGGATATGGCGGATCTGGTGGTCCCGGATGAAGGCGGTATCACTATCATGCCCCTGTCCGTTGGGGCAGTTAGCTTGGCACGCAATCTGGGCAATCTGCCGCCCGACGCGGACCTGATGGCTGACCCCGCGGTTGTGGAGATGGCTGAGCAGCATTTGCAGCGTCGTGCCACGCTGCAGACTTGGGACCAGCGGGCGATTCGTGCAATCGAGACCAATTGGGATCTTGCGCAATTTGATTTGGCCAACTCCGGTGGCAAACGGGCGATGAAGCGTTTGTCGACGGGTTGGTCCGACTTTTTACAATCACCCCAGTGGCGGGCAGCCCGATGGGGGTCTCTGATGTTGGTCTTCGCCAACCTGGTTGGACTCAACGCTTGGGCCTTGCACGAAAAGAATGCGCTTGCCAGCAAGCGACAGGCGATCCGATCGGTGTTGACGCAGACCTTTCCCGCAGTGCAAACCGTGGTCGACGCGCCGGTTCAAATGGAGCGCGAAGTCGCCGTGCTGCGCCGCGGCGGCGGCGAGCTCTCCCCGCGGGATCTCGAAGTCTTGCTGGGTGCAGTCAGTGAGCTTACCCCCATTAATCGAACTGTGTCCCACATCGAGTTCGCTGCTGGCGAAGTCCGTTTTCAAGGCCTCGGTTTAAATGGCGAGGAAGGGTCAGCCATCACAACGGGTCTCTCGTCGCATGGACTGATCGGTAGGGTGGATGGCGATATCCTGATAGTCAAACCCATGGACGCACGATGAAGTCGATCAAATTGCCGCCTCAACTGCGCAAGCGCTGGGAATTGGTGACTCCGCGAGACAAAAGCATGCTGCTGCTGGGTGCTGGCGTGGTGGGGTTTTCCATGATTTGGTGGCTATTATTGTCTCCGGCCATTTCCGTCTTGAAGAGCGCTGATGAGCAGCACCGTCAGTTAAACGCTCAACTCCAGTCCATGTCCAATTTGGCTGCACAAGCCCAGGCACTGCAATCGCGACCCAAGGTGAGCTTTGACGATGCCAAACGAATGCTGGATACCTTGGTTAAAAATAATTTTGGCGATCACGCTCAAGTCGCCGTGGCTGGGGAACGCGCCACAGTTACCCTTAAAGCCGTTGCGCCTGAGGTACTGATTTCCTGGCTGACCCAGGTCAGAGTTGATGCGAGAGCGTTACCGATAGAGACCAAGCTGACCCGCAATACCAGCGCGACGACGGCAGTGTGGGATGGCGTGGTAGTTTTGGCGCTGCCGCCTCCATGAAGTCAAATCGCAAACGCGCACCCCATGGTGCCCCGTGGGGCTTGGCTGCGCTGGGCTTGGCGCTGGGTTTGTTGCTCACAACGCTTCTTTTCGCGCCAGCATCATGGCTGGCCGCGCTCGTGTGGAATGTCACGAGTGGGCAAGTCTTGCTGAGCGATGCGCGCGGCACAATATGGTCAGGTTCAACGCAACTGGTGTTGACGGGTGGTGCCGGTAGTCGGGATCGAGCTGCGTTGCCCGGCGCTTTGCATTGGCGCATGAGGCCCACTTGGACGGGGGTAAATCTGACTCTAATCGCCGACTGCTGTACCCGCGAGCCCGTCAAAGTAGCAGCAACGCTTCAATGGGGTGGCGCAAAAGCAACAATATTTGATGGGCACTCGAGCTGGCCGGCAGCGCTTTTGACGGGTTTGGGAACCCCATGGAACACCATGCAACCTCAAGGGCTTTTGAGTATCTCGACAACTGAGTTTGCCGCAACATGGGTAGAGGGCCGAATGAACGTTGTCGGCCAAGCGGTGCTGGATGCGAATGACATGTCTTCTACGCTTTCGACCCTCAAACCAATGGGCAGCTACCGCCTGACATTATCAGGCGGGACCAGTGCGCAGCTGCGACTTGAAACGCTCAACGGCAGCCTTCAACTCAGCGGCAAGGGGGAGTGGGTAGGGTCAAGGTTGCGCTTCGTTGGCGAGGCAACAGCAGCGCCAGATCGCGAGGCAGCGCTATCAAATCTTTTGAACCTGATCGGGCGACGCACTGGAGCCCGGTCCGTAATTACTGTAGGCTAATGGTATGACAACGCTAATTCGTCGAAAAGGCCAGATAGACAAGAGTTTGAAGCTCTCTCTGCTCGCAATTGTGATGTCGGGTGTGATGGTTGGTTTGCCCGCGCTGGCGCAGTCGCCCTCGGCCAGCAGAAATGAGCCAATTACCCTGAATTTTGTCAACGCCGACATTGAGGCCGTGGCCCGCACCATGGCAACTGTGACAGGGCTCAGCGTGGTGGTGGACCCGCGCGTCAAAGGCACGATCAGCCTGGTTACTGAAAAGCCCGTGAATCGTGCTGCCGCCATGAACCAGTTCCTCGCGACATTGCGCCTTCAGGGCTACACGATGGTGGAAACCAGTGGGATCTACAAAGTATTGCCCGAAGCAGACGCTAAGTTGCAAAGTGCGTCGGTTGGCGTGAGCACTGGCGGTTCGTCTGTGAAGTCAGGCACCAATCAGATCATCACGCAGATCATCAAGCTCAATCATGAGAATGCAAACTCGATGGTCCCCGTTTTGCGTCCCCTGATCAGCCCTAACAACACGATCAACGTCAACGCGAGCAACAATTCGCTAATCATTACGGATTACGCCGACAACCTTCAGCGCCTCAGCAAAATCATCGCGGCCATGGATGTGGCGCCGGGTACCGACGTGGAAGTCATTCCACTTAAATATGGCATTGCCAGTGATCTGGCGCCGCTGGTGCTGCGACTGATTGAGTCAAGCGGTGGCGCAACGGCACCGGGGCAAGGTGATGGCTCCTACAAGACCACGCTGGTTGCTGAACCGCGCGGAAACACACTGATACTCCGTGCTGCAAATGCGGCCCGCGTGAACCTGGTCAAGGCGCTGATCGAAAAGCTGGACCAACCGACCCGGCAAACCGCCAACGGTGACGCTGGAAACATTTACGTTGTGTATCTCAAAAATGCTGACGCCGTCAAGCTGGCGACGACCTTGCGTGCAGCACTGTCTGGAAGTGATTCGCGCGCCATTGTGGCATCCGCATCGCCCACGCCGACGCCGGTGACGACTGGCGCTGTTGGTGGCGCTGCAGCAGTAGCCAGTAGCCTGGCGGCAAGCAGTTCATCGGCGGCCACGACGGGGGGCCAGATTCAAGCCGACGAGGCTACAAACTCGCTCATCATCACGGCATCTGAACCGCAGTACCGCCAACTGCGTGCGGTAATAGACAAGCTTGATTCACGTCGGGCTCAGGTGTTTGTTGAGAGCCTCATCGCCGAAGTGAGCGCGGACCGCGCGGCTGAGTTCGGCATTCAGTGGCAGGGAGCACTCGGAAACGCGGGCAGCCGCAATATTGGCCTTCTTGGCACCAACTTTGGCAGCGGCATTGGCAACATCATCAACCTGTCCACATCAATTGCATCAGGCTCACCATCTGTGGGGCGTGGCGCTAATTTTGGTGTTGCGCATAAGACCAATGGCGTCTTCGTCCTCGGATTCCTGGCTCGTTTTCTGGAAGAGACTGGTAGCGGAAACGTACTGTCCACACCCAATTTGCTGACGTTGGACAACGAGGAGGCCAAAATTGTTATAGGCCAGAACGTGCCGTTTGTCACGGGCCAATTCACCAACACAGGGGCGGGAAACGCTGGCACGGTCAATCCATTCC
>JAHEBY010000047.1 GCA_024642025.1 Comamonadaceae bacterium
GGGTTTGGCTATCTTCATGCTCTTGGCGCCGGGTCCTTGGCCAATCAACTGGGCTCGACCAGTCAAGTAGGTCGGATCAAGCAGGCTCATCCAGTTGCCCGCAGGGGGTTGTACGAAGTCAGGGTCCGCCAAGTACTGAGCTCGGTCAGCAAACGTCAGACGGGAGGCTTCGGTATACAGATGTAGCCAGTCAGCGGATGGTTGGCCGTTGTCCAGTGGGAGCGAGGCGGCGTTGGTGTTGGCGAGAATTCCCAGAATTTGCCCAATGGCAATCGCACCCGAACTCGGTGGTGGGAACCCACAGACCCTGAAATCCCGCATATTCGCACGGTAGTCAAAGCACAATGGATCGCGTTTTTTTGCCTGATAGCCCGACAAATCGGCCAGGCTCAGCTTCCCCGGATTCGTGGCGTGGCCCTGGACCTTGGTAACGATGGCTTGGGCGATGTCGCCCTCAAGCAGCGCTTTGGAGCCGTCGACAGCAAGCTTTTTGAGCACACCGGCAAAGGCGGGATTCTGCAATACGAATCCTACTTCTCGAGGAGTGCCATCGGCGCCGTAAAAGTACGCTGCGGCTACCGGGTCACTTTTGAGGTATTTGTCAGCCGCTATCAGGGCGTTCAGGCGTGCGCTGACCTTGAAGCCGTTTTCTGCAAGAGCAATTGCAGGTTGAAAAAGTGTTGCCCAGGGCAACTTGCCGTATTGCTTGTGGGCCATTTCAAGCATCCGGACGGTGCCAGGCGTGCCAACCGAGCGGCCTCCGACCACGGCATCGTAAAAGGCCAGTGGCTTGCCGTCGGCCCCTATGAAGAGTTTTTCGTTGGCCGCAGCAGGGGCAGTCTCCCGCCCGTCAAATGCCTCGACATCTTTTCCATTGAAGTGCATCAGGAAAGCGCCGCCTCCAATGCCGCTGCTCTGCGGCTCTACCAGCGCCAACACCATTTGCACGGCAATCGCGGCGTCAGTCGCACTTCCACCTGCCTTCAATATCTGATAGCCCGCGTCCGTGGCCAGGGGGTTGGCAGCAGCTACCGCAAAGCGGGTTGTCGCCCAACCCGGCTTTTCGGTGTAACCCGATGATCCTTCGGGTTGCGAAGGGATGGCGTAATTAAACGACGGCTGACTGGCGCAACCGCCCAGCAGAACAGCAACGGCAAGAATGGTCAAGCGGTGTTTCAAAGATGCTCCTTAGAGTTTAGGAGCATCTTAAACCCGCTGGCAGCGTGAACGGATGCCGGCCTTTCCAGCGCGCCACAGCCTCCTTAGCGCGGCGCGAGACGAATGGCCCCATCCAGTCGTATAACTTCACCGTTCAGCATGTCGTTTTCAATGATATGTTGGGCCAGCTTGGCATAGTCTTGCGGCGTGCCCAGACGGGATGGAAAAGGCACGCCAGCGGCCAGTGAGTCCTGCACTTCCTTGGGCATGCCGAACAACATAGGTGTGCCGAAAATGCCCGGCGCAATGGTCATGTTGCGGATACCGTTGCGGGCGAGGTCCCGGGCAATCGGTAATGTCATGCCAACAATGCCGCCTTTGGATGCGCTATAGGCGGCTTGTCCGATCTGGCCGTCGTATGCGGCTACCGAAGCTGTGGAGATCATCACACCCCGCTCCCCGGTGGATTCAGGCTCGTTTTTGCACATGGCGTCCGACGCAAGGCGAATCATGTTGAAACTGCCAATCAGGTTCACCGTAATGCATTTGACGAACACGCCCAGGTTGTGCGCGCCATTTTTTCCGACCGTCTTTTCTGCTGGCGCGATGCCAGCACAATTGACCAAACCCATCAATTTGCCCATCGACACGGCTTTGGCCACGACGGCCTGGCCATCAGGCTCAATGCTGACGTCGCATTTGACGAACGCCCCGCCGATTTCTTTTGCGATGGCTTCCCCTTTCTCAACCTGCATGTCGGCAATGACTACTTTGCCGCCGTTGGCCGCGAGCATGCGGGCTGCACCCTCGCCCAGGCCAGAAGCGCCGCCCGTTACGATGAATACTTTGTCCTTGATGATCATTGGAATGCTTCCTTATGGAGTTGGTGCTTAAATGAAATGCGTTTTCGCCGATCCAAGCTTGAACAAAGGGCTCAAGCTGGCAGTGAGGTAAATGTTAATTATGGCGTAGAGGGACGCGATGCCACCTTGAATGCTGCTATACTTTGCGCTCTCGGACATCCTTAGGCGCGTAGCTCAGCTGGTTAGAGCACCACCTTGACATGGTGGGGGTCGTTGGTTCGAGTCCAATCGCGCCTACCAATTTCTTTCTTTTTGTCATTTTGCCTCAGGGTAATCCTCGGGGGCTTGTTGCATGCCGCTTTCTAGAATGTATTGCAGTGCAATATATTTGAGTCAGGAACCCACTGACCTGCAGGAGTGAATCATGCCGACCAAAAAGCCCGCTGACACGGAAAGTGTCCAGCGAATCATCAAGAAATATCCGAATCGCAGACTCTACGACACCGATACCTCCACGTACATCACGCTTTCAGAAGTTAAGCAGTTGGTGATGGACAGCGAGCCCTTTGTTGTGCTGGATGCCAAAACCAGTGAAGACCTGACACGCAGCATTCTCTTGCAGATCATTCTGGAAGAAGAGGCCAACGGTACGCCAATGTTCACGGCACCTGTGTTGTCGAACATCATTCGCTATTACGGGCACACCATGCAAGGGTTTATGGGCGGTTACCTGGAGAAGAACCTGCAAACCCTGGTTGACCTTCAAGCCCGTCTGGGTGAGCAATCCAGTGCCTGGACGCCTGAAATGTGGGCACAGTTCATGGGCTTGCAAGCACCCATCATGAAGGGCCTGATGGGTGGCCATCTGGAGCAATCCAAAAATTTATTTGTCCAGATGCAGGAACAGATGCAAAAACAGACGGAACAAATGCTGGGTACTTTCGGTATCAAGCGCTAGTAGCCGCCTTGATTGAAAATATGATGCAATGAGCCACGCTTTATCCCCGTCCAGACCTGCCCCAAAAGTCGGCTTCGTAAGCCTTGGTTGCCCGAAGGCGCTGACAGATTCTGAATTGATCCTGACGCAATTGAGCGCTGAAGGTTATCAAACGTCCAAGACATTTCAGGGTGCCGATCTGGTCATTGTGAATACCTGCGGTTTCATCGACGACGCGGTCAAAGAAAGTCTGGACACGATAGGTGAGGCCCTGGCCGAGAATGGCCGCGTCATAGTCACGGGTTGTTTGGGTGCAAAATCTGGCGCAGATGGTGGCAACCTGGTTCGCCAAATGCACCCCAGCGTGTTGGCGGTGACCGGGCCGCACGCGACGCAGGAAGTCATGGACGCGGTGCACCACAATCTGCCGAAACCGCATGACCCGTTTGTTGACCTTGTGCCGAACACATTTGGGGTGGCAGGCATCAAGCTTACACCGCGCCACTATGCCTATCTGAAGATCAGTGAAGGCTGTAACCACCGTTGCACGTTCTGCATCATCCCGTCGATGCGAGGAGACCTGGTTTCCCGAGCCATTGGTGATGTATTGAACGAGGCTCGAGCCCTGTTTGAGGGCGGCGTGAAAGAGTTGCTGGTGATCAGCCAGGACACGTCGGCCTATGGTGTGGACGTCAAGTACCGTACCGGATTCTGGGATGGCAAGCCGGTCAAAACCCGGATGCTGGAGTTGTGCCAGGCACTGGGTGAAATTGCCGAACCGTTTGGCGCCTGGGTCCGCCTGCACTATGTTTATCCCTACCCCAGTGTTGACGAGGTCATTCCCCTCATGGCAACCGGGAAAGTTCTGCCTTACCTTGATGTGCCCTTGCAGCATAGCCATCCCGATGTGCTGAAACGCATGAAGCGCCCCGCAAGCGGTGAGAAGAACCTTGAGCGAATCTTGCGCTGGCGCGAGGCCTGTCCGGAGGTTGTTATTCGCAGTACGTTTATCGCCGGCTTCCCGGGTGAGACCGAAGAGGAGTTTTCGTACCTGCTTGATTTCCTGCGTGAAGCGAAGATCGACCGGGCGGGCTGCTTTGCCTACAGCCCGGTGGATGGCGCCGCGGCAAATGAGATTCCCGGCATGCTCCCAACTGAGGTTCGCGAGGACCGGCGCATGCGCTTCATGGCTGTCGCGGAGGCGGTATCAGCTGCCAAGTTGCGGGAGCGCATTGGCGCGACCATGCAGGTACTGGTCGACTCGGCCCCTGGGGTAGGTAAAAAGGGTGGGGTTGGTAGAACGTACGCCGACGCACCCGAGATCGACGGGGCCGTCAGGTTGTTGCCGCCCGAAAAGATCAGCAAAACCCTCAAGGTTGGGGAATTCACCAAGGCACGAATCGTTGGTACCGAAGGCCACGACCTGGTGGCCATGCCAATTTGAGGGCAGACATAAAAAAGCCGCTGAAGGCCCAGCGGCTCTGCATGTTGACATTTATTATCATTGGTGCCCAGGAAGGGACTCGAACCCCCACGAAGTTACTCGCTAGTACCTGAAACTAGTGCGTCTACCAATTCCGCCACCTGGGCATCTCAGGAAAGAGAGAGATTGTATCAACAATATTAGCCAAACCAGCGGCTTGCTGGACGAAGTTGAAGGTGTCGTGCAAGGACATCGTGACGGGCACGGGTTTGTTTCCCGGGACGATGGTGGTCCCGATATTTACTTACCGCCCAACGAGATGCGCGCCGTGTTGCACAAGGACCGTGTCAAGGCACGAATTGTCCGTAGCGACCGTAAAGGGCGTCCGGAGGGGCGGGTGGTCGAGATCATCGAACGGCCGCCGCTACCCATCATCGGCCGCCTGTTGCAGGAAAGTGGCGTCTGGCTCGTGGCTCCTGAAGACAAGCGATATGGCCAGGACGTTTTAATTCCGAAAGGCGCCACGGGCGCGGCAAAGCCGGGGCAGGTTGTGGTGGTGGAGCTGATGGAGCCACCTGCGCTGTTTGGACAGCCTGTCGGACGGGTCAAGGAAGTGCTAGGCGAAATTGATGACCCCGGAATGGAAATAGAAATTGCCGTACGCAAATACAGCGTACCGCACGAATTCTCCGATGCCTGCATTGCCCTGGCGCGGACCCTGCCAGACAAGGTCCGCGTTGAAGACAAGCAGGATCGCGTTGACCTGACCGACATCCCCCTGGTGACCATCGACGGCGAAGACGCCAGGGATTTTGACGACGCGGTTTACTGTGAGCCCGTAGCTAAGGGCAAGGGCAAGTCGGCCATTAAAGGCTGGCGTTTACTCGTGGCCATTGCGGATGTCAGCCACTATGTGGAGACCGGTTCGGCAATCGACGTCGACGCCTATGACCGTGCGACCAGCGTGTACTTTCCGCGTCGCGTGATTCCGATGTTGCCTGAAAAGCTCTCGAACGGTCTGTGCTCGTTGAACCCTGAAGTCGAGCGACTTTGCATGGTGTGCGACATGCTTATTGACTCAGAGGGCGAGGTAACGGCCTACCAGTTTTACCCAGCGGTCATGTGGAGCCACGCGCGCTTTACCTACACCGAAGTAGCGGCCATTCTGGGCAATACAAAAGGGCCAGAGGCGACGCGTAGGGCCGATCGCGTTCAGGACTTGCTCAATTTGCACGATGTGTTTCGGGCTTTGCTGAAATCCCGAAATCGCCGAGGCGCAGTGGATTTTGAAACGACCGAGACCCAGATCGTCTGCGACGAGAGCGGACGTATCGAGAAGATCGTGCCCAGAACCCGCAACGACGCGCACAAACTGATTGAGGAAGCCATGCTCGCGGCCAACGTGTGCAGCGCTGACTTCATCCTGCAAAGCAGACATCCTGGCCTGTACCGCGTGCATGAAGGGCCCACGCCCGAAAAGCGTGAAATTCTCTCGAATTACCTGAAGGCTACTGGTGTTGGTTTGAGCATCAGCGATGATCCGTCGCCCGGCGAGTTTCAGGCCATTGCGAATGCAACCAAAGACCGCCCGGACGCCCAGCAGATTCATTCCATGCTGTTGCGCTCCATGCAACAGGCGATTTACACGCCCATTAACAGCGGCCACTTTGGCCTCGCGTTTGAAGCCTACACGCACTTCACCAGCCCGATACGGCGTTACCCTGATTTGTTGGTGCATCGCGTTATCAAAGCGATTCTTGAGAAAAGGAAGTATCAGCTACCGAACTTACCGACTCCGGGCGAAGCCCATGCCAAGCTCTCGCGCAGGCTTGAAAAAGGCCTTGCGGGCCGGGTGTCAGAGCCGGGAAACAAGCCGAAAAAGCTGAGTGCCGACAGCGTGGCATGGCAAGCCGCTGGCCTGCACTGCAGTGCGAACGAGCGACGCGCTGATGAAGCCAGCCGGGATGTCGAAGCCTGGCTTAAATGCAAGTACATGCGCGAACACCTTGGGGAAGAGTATGGTGGTGTGGTCACGTCCGCCACCAGTTTCGGCATTTTCGTGACCCTGGATGCGATGTATGTCGAAGGTCTGGTGCATATTACCGAGCTCGGTGGCGAATATTTCCGGTTTGACGAGATGCGCCAGGAGTTGCGCGGCGAACGCACCGGCACGCGCTACTCAATTGGCACCCGCGTTCGCGTTCAGGTGAGTCGGGTCGATCTGGATGGCCGAAAAATCGATTTCCGTCTGGTGCGCGAGGGTGAAGAGCTGGTGCCGCGAGCCATGAAGGACAAGGGTGTGACACGTGACGATCGCGACCGTCGAAAGCGCGACACATTGCCCGACGTCGTCGAATTTTCACGGCCCGCCCGCAAAGCCTCTGGAGCAGCCGCCCGATCACCAAAATCCGCCGCTGGCAAGCGTGGAGCGAAAGCTGGCGCTGACAGAGGGAAAAGCCGCAAATCGCGGCGATAAATCCCGGTGTTATAAGTGGCGATGGTCAACATCGCGCCATTCAATTCAAACAAGGAGACAACATCATGACCAAAAAATCCAAAGTTGCCATCGTCACTGGAGCCGGCACCGGCATCGGGAAAGCCGCTGCACTGGCGCTGCTGGCTGACGGCTACAGCGTTGTGCTTGCCGGGCGGCGGGCCGAGCCGTTGCAGGCTGTTGTCGCCGAAGGTGGTGCGCCAGACCGGTCGCTGGCGGTCCCGACGGATGTTTCTGACGCTGGGTCCGTACAGGCCTTGTTCGAAGCGGCGGTGAAGAAATTTGGCCGCGTGGATGTGCTGTTCAACAACGCGGGCGTTGGCGCGCCGCCGATTCCTCTGGAAGACCTGACACTTGAACAGTGGAAAAACGTTGTAGACATCAACCTCTCAGGCATGTTCCTGTGCATCCAGCAGGCGTTTCGAACCATGAAGGCGCAGTCGCCCAAAGGCGGACGCATCATCAATAACGGGTCCATCTCGGCCACCACGCCGCGCCCCAACTCTGCACCCTATACCGCTACCAAGCACGCCGTGAGCGGCCTGACCAAGGCCGCATCGCTTGATGGCCGAAAGTACGACATTGCCGTTGGGCAAATCGACATTGGCAACGCAGCCACCGAGATGGCTCAGCGCATGGCCACGGGTGTGATGCAGGCGAACGGTGAGATCGCCATCGAACCATTGATGGACGTCAATATCGTGGGCAGCTCTGTGGTCTACCTGGCCAGTCTGCCGTTAGAGGCCAACGTGATGTTCCACACTGTTATGGCAACCAAAATGCCTTTTGCGGGCCGTGGCTGACAAGTTTTATATGTTTTAGGACCTTAGCCCCCGTATTTGTTGCGTTAATAGCTATATAAACTATAGCATATCGACAAGACGCTTGGCTGTGAGTGATTCGGGTTTCGACCACTGGTCGGCGCAATAGCCGTGTCGGTAGACCGCGACGCAGGCCGCGTCAAATGGCGGGTAGCCTGCGGCTAAC
Organism: Comamonadaceae bacterium; assembly: GCA_024642025.1. GTDB lineage: Bacteria > Pseudomonadota > Gammaproteobacteria > Burkholderiales > Burkholderiaceae_C > Egaibacter. The sequence continues at coordinate 7,803 of JAHEBY010000047.1, forward strand.
TCTGTGCCTATCATGCCTGCCAGAACATCGCCAGTGCCAGCCGTGGCCAATTTTGCGTTGCCGGTAGGGTTGATGACGGGGAGCTCTTCTGGTGCGGCCACAACGGTGCCAGAGCCTTTGAGGACCACCGTGCAGTCAAAGCGCTCCACCAGATGGGTGGCGGCGGCCAGGCGGTCGTTTTGAACCTCGTACGTGCTGACGCCCAGTAGGCGGGAAGCTTCCAGCGGATGCGGGGTTAGCACGGTTATGGCTTGTCGCCTGGCGCGGGCGCTCAACAAGCTTTGAAGCTGTGAGTCAGTGGCAACGGCGTTCAGTGCGTCGGCGTCCAGTACCAGGCGCTTTGACGTGGAAAGCACCCGTGCCAGCGGGGCGCGCACGGCGTCGCCGCCACCGCAGCCGCAAACCACGGTCAACGTGCTGAAATCAAGAGTGGCGAGGTCGCGAAACATCAGTTCAGGCTGGCTGTAATCAATCGACATGCCGTTGTCATCCAGTAGCGCAAGGTAAACACGCCCGGCGCCTGCGTGCAGCGCCGCCGAAGCAGCCAGCAGGGCGGCGCCCGTCATGCCGGGCGCGCCGCCCACCACCGCCACGTCGCCAAAGCTCCCCTTGTGTGAGTCGTGCGGTGCATACGCCCGGCCATGGCCCACAGGCGATCCCGAAAGCCATGCGGTGGCGGGCAAATCATTGAGGTTCGCGCCTTGTGCGTCGCCGGCCATTTCGTCGGGGCTCGCGAGCTCGTCAAGCCACACCGTACCCGCAGTGTCCCGACCATGCGCCGTGAAGAGGCCTGGCTTGAGGGTCAGCAGGCTCAGCGTGTGAGTTGCAGTCACCGTCGGCAGCATTGTGCTTCCCGTATCGGCATGGAGCCCGGTGGGTAAATCTACCGCCAGCACGGGTGCACTGCTGATGTGCATTGCGTTGATCCAGTCGGCCATCAGGCCTTCTGGGGCGCGGCTTGAGGTCCCGATGCCGAGCAGGGCATCAATACACAAGTCGTAGGTCGGGGGCGGCGTTTGGGAGAAGCTGACGCCAGCCTGCATGGCCCGCTGAAACGATTGGCGCGCATCCGTTGGCGATGTATCCGCGCGCCCCAGCCAGGTGACCACGGGCGATTTGCCCCAGTGTTGCAGGTGCATCGCCGCTTCGAGTCCGTCGCCCCCGTTGTTGCCAGGCCCGCAGGCAATCCAGATGTGCCGGCTGTGCGGCGCAATCGCAAGGGCCAGCTTTGCTACGGCCAGGCCTGCACGCTGCATCAGGCAATGTGGGGGGAGTCGCTGCGCCAGGGCGCGTTCAATATGCCGTGTTTGCTCTACGCTATAGAGCGCGGTGCGGTGCTGGAAATCAACTCGTTGCATGGGTACCTGTCATCATGCCACGACCAAACAAAACTGGAGCACCTGGCGTGCTCTGCAGCGGCTCAGAATTCGAAAAACTCGCCCTCACGGGCCAGATGGATGGCTGGGTCGCCGGGTTGATGCGGGTTGTCTGCGAGCACTTTCGCAAATACGGCATCTAGCGCATCGTCGCTGCGCGTGGGCTCATGGTGGGTGCAAAACAATACCTTCGCATGGGCATCGCGCGCATATCGTATGCTGGTGCTGAATGTGCCATGGCCCCAGCCTTTTTTGCTGGCGTATTCAGCGTCAGTGTAAGAACTGTCGGCAATCAGCACGTCCACACCTTTTATGCCATCAAGAATGCCGGCATTGCGCTCATCCACAAAGCGCTGGTATTCGGCGAATTCGCGGTCCTCGGGCTCATAAATGTTGTAGGGTGGCTCATGGTCGCCCGTGAAGAAAACTGATTTCCCGTTTGCCTCGACCCGATAGCCGAAATTGATAACCGGGTGATTCAGCAGGTAGGGCGTGACTGTGGCCGATCCAATCTGAAAGCTCGTTTGTGGCGTGAGCGTGACGTATTCGATGCGCGCCTTCATTTCCGCCTCGCGCACCGGGAAGTAGCTGTATTGAAGTTGCACCGACATGATCTGCTCCACGCCCTTGCCCGAAACCGGATCAAACGCCCCATGCAGACGCAACACATTGCCCGGGATGAAGTTGGGCACGAAAAACGGCAGGCCCTGAATGTGGTCCCAATGTGAATGGGTAATGAGCACATTGGCTGTAACCGGCATTTCCCCCAGCAACGATTGCGACAACGGGAATATGCCAGTCCCAGCGTCGATGATGATCAGTTCGTTGTTATCGGTGCGGATTTCAATGCAGGTTGTATTGCCGCCATAACGCACGGTTTTGGGGCCAGGCGACGCAATTGAACCCCGCACCCCCCAGAATTTGACTTTCATTGCTGACCTTTACAGTTTTGCAAAGACTTTGGCTTCTTCGAAGAGGTCTGTCAAATCTCCGGCTCGCTCGATGACTTGGGCAAGTGTGCCGCCCAAGCGCCGGGCGACTGAAGGTGGCAGTTCTTCTATCTGTGGGTTTCCGCCAAAACCGAAAGCAAGCTTCTTGCTGATCTGGTTGGCAGCAAATACGCAGGCAATCATGTCAGTATCTGCCAGCTCCGGTCCGTATTGATTCCGAATCGTTTCGACCAGCGGTGGGGCAAAACGCCATTTTTCTACGAGCATGGCGCCTACGACGGCATGGTCGGCGCCCAGCGTCTCGCGCAATGCCAGGTGTAGCGAAGTGCCGTTGGCCTGGCAGTGCTCAAGTGCCTTTTTAAATTCGGTGGGCATGAATTGAGCGAACACCACTTTGCCAAAGTCATGCAGCAAGCCAGCGATAAAACAGTCCATTGGGTCGGCACCATCAAGCTTTAACGCAAGCTTCTTTGCAATGCCAGCAGTGGCCAGCGAGTGCAGCAGGTATTGTTGTGCATCAAACCCGGCGGCATTTTCCTTTGGCAGCATGCCAATCGCGGCAATGCTCAGCGCCAGATTTTTGATGGTGTTGAACCCCAAGAAAACCACGGCATGGGCAACAGATGTGACCTGCTTGGGAAGACTGAAATAGGCTGAGTTGACGACTTTGAGGATCTTCACCGTGACCACCGGGTCCTTGTCGATCACTTCGACCAGATCTTTAGGTGAACAGTTTACGTCGCGCGAAAGCTCAATAATGCGCTGCACGCTTTTTGGGAAAGCGGGCATGCTGTCAACCGCTGAGGACAGTTTTTGCGATAGTTCGGGCGTCATGGGAATCGCTGGGCGTGGTGAAAATGTGCTGGCCCAATTTTGTGCTTATGCGGTTCGGATGGAACAGGTGATTTGCAGGTGTTTTGCCCAGCATATTGATGGGCTGAGACTTCGTGCCGAAGCGGCAATTCGGGAGCCTGCTAGACCAATCGCAGCCTGTCGGCGCCAAACCCTTCAAAATCCAGCTCTGGCGCCGCGCCGCGCATCTGATCCGCCAGAGCGCGGGCTGATCCGCAACTCAACGCCCATCCGCTTGAGCCGTGACCCAAATTGAGCCACAAGCCATTGATGCCGCTTGGCCCGATGATGGGTGGACCATCCGGCAGCATGGGGCGCGCGCCTTTCCACTCCTGCACGCCACCCTGCTTGCTTGCAGCGCCCGGAAACCAGTCGTGCAAAATCTTGTAAAGCGTTTGAATGGAGCTCGCCCGCTTTTCTGAGGGACGACCGCCGAGCTCGGCGCTTCCTGCCACGCGAATGCGGTTTCCCATGCGGGCAATGGCGACTTTGTAGCGTTCGTCCATGATTGCGCTGGTTGGAGCGTTCAGCGGCTCACGCATAGGGGCACTCAATGAGTATCCGTAAACCGCCGCGACGGGTATGTTCATGCCAAGCGGCTGCAGAAGCCGCGCAGACGCCAGGCCC
>JAHEBY010000384.1 GCA_024642025.1 Comamonadaceae bacterium
GCTCATGCCCATGCCAGAGGCGACCGGCGACCGCTTTGCCCTGTTTGCACCCGATGCCGCATTTTTAAACAGCGCCGCGATGGCCCTGCTGACGCCCGCCAATGGTGCGCGACCAACAACTCTGCAACTGCAAAGCGGCTTGAGTCTGCCAACCGTGCGCGTGGTTGGCACCGTGGGCGCAGGTGGCGGCGCGCTGGCGGTGATGGACATTGCAGCCGCGCAAGACCTGTTTGGCAAGATCGGGCAACTATCCCGCATCGATGTACAACTGGCACCAGGCACCGACCGGGCAGCGTTCTTGAAGTCCCTCAACGCCCTGCCCGACTGGCCCGGCAACATCACGGCGGCCGAGCCAGGCGACGCTACCGCCCGCGTCAGCAATCTCTCACGCGCCTACCGCGTCAACCTGACGGTGCTGGCGCTGGTGGCGCTGTTTACCGGTGCGTTTCTGGTGTTTTCGGTGCTGGCGCTGAGCGTGGCCAAGAGGGCGCAGCAGTTTGCCTTGCTGGGCGTGCTGGGGCTGACCGGGCGCGAACGGCTGCAGCTGGTGCTGGTGGAATCGCTGCTGCTGGGCCTGGTGGGAAGCGTGGCAGGCGTGGCGCTGGGCACGGCGCTGGCGGCGGTGGCGCTCAAGGTGCTGGGCGGCGACCTGGGCGGCGGATATTTTTCTGGCGTGGCACCTGCGCTGCAGTTTGATGTTGGCGCAGCCCTTCTGTACGGCGCGTTGGGCACGGTGGCTGCTGTTGTAGGCGGCTGGTGGCCGGCGCGCGCCGCGCAGCATTTTCCGCCTGCCCAAACCTTGAAGGGTCTGGGCAGCTCCACGGCGGGCGCCGGCAAACCTTGGGTTAGTATGATTTTGATAGCGATTGGTGCAGGTCTTGCGTGGGCTCCACCCGTATTTGGCTTGCCACTGGCGGCCTACGGTGCGGTGGCGCTGCTGCTGGTGGGCGGCATCACCGGGCTGCCTGCGTTGATTGCGCTGTTGTACGACCGTCTGGCGCCGCTCTTGGGCCACCGGCTGCTGCCCATGCTCGCCATCGAACGCGCCCGCCGGGTGCGCGAGAGTGCCGCAGTGGCCGTGAGCGGCGTGGTGGCGTCGCTCAGCCTGGCTGTGGCGCTGACGGTGATGGTGGCGAGCTTTCGTGACTCGGTCAGTCAGTGGCTGGACGTGGTGCTGCCTGCAGATTTGTTTGTGCGCACCGCGGTGGCCGCGAGTGCGGGCGACACAGCTTTTTTTACTCCAACCTTCGTGCAGGCCGTGACGCAGGTGAAAGGCGTGCAGCGCGTGGAAGGTTTGCGCACTCAAACCCTTGCGCTGGACACCGCCAAACCCGCCGTCACGCTATTGGCGCGGCGCATTGACGACCCTGCAAAGTCGCTCCCGCTGGTGGGCGCTGCGCTGCCGGTGCCCGCAGGCCAGATTGGCATCTATGTGAGCGAGGCGATGGTGGATTTATATGGCGCAAGGCCAGGGCAGGCATTTGAGCCGCTTGGGCGCGCCTTCAGCGCGAATGGCTCAAATGGCCAAAAGGCCTCAAATATTGAGACAAATAGGCCCTTAGCCCCCGTCGACATTGCGCAAACAGCTACTTTTTTTGTAGCAGGCATCTGGCGCGACTATGCCCGCCAGTTTGGCTCCATCGCGATTGACCAGGCCGACCTGGAGCGCATCACCGCAGACCGCAACACCAACAACCTGAGCCTCTGGCTGCTGCCCGGCGCCGACAGCGCGCAGGTGCAGGCAAGCATTCGCTCGCTGGCAGGCAACGGTGATTTGATTGAATTTGCCTCGGCCCGCGAAATCCGCGCCACCTCTTTGCGAATTTTTGACCGCAGCTTTGCCGTCACCTACTGGCTGCAGGCCGTGGCCATTGGCATTGGCCTTTTTGGCATTGCGGCCAGCTTCAGCGCGCAGGTGCTGGCGCGGCGCAAAGAGTTTGGCTTGCTCGCGCACTTGGGCCTTACGCGCCGCCAGATACTGACGGTGGTGGCGGGCGAAGGCCTGGCCTGGACGGCCATTGGCTCCATCGCCGGCCTGGCCCTTGGCCTGTGCGTGAGCCTGGTGCTGGTGCACGTGGTCAACCCGCAGAGCTTTCACTGGACCATGGACCTCGCCATACCGTGGCTGCGCCTGCTGCTGCTATGCGGCGCCGTAGTGCTGGCCGGCACCGCCACCGCGTGGCTGGCCGGACGCGCAGCGGCTGGGCGCGATGCGGTGCTGGCGGTGAAGGAAGATTGGTGAAGGGAGGTGGTCGTGCTGCCAGGGTCAGGCAGCAGGCGGTCGGCACAAGAAACAAAGAGTCAAGTTTGCCTTTGCATTCATTTCACCTTCATCTCCGGAATGAGCGGGTCTGCCTCCAGAAGTTGAAGCGATGTCACCATGCCTTCAGTCGCAAACTTGTACTTGATGAAGTGAGGCGCTCTTAGATGCGCTTCGTAAGCGGTTTGATCTTCATAGATTTCCAGGATTGTGAAACGCCAGGGCTCGTCTCTTGCGGCCACGGCGTAAAGGGTAAGCACACCCGGCTCGGTGCGAAGCGACTCTTCGATCTCCTCCTTAAGAGCCGCCTTGTACTGCTCGAGTTGCGCGGCATCGACAACCAGATTTGCGATTCGGACTATTGCCATATGCGAGTTAAGTCGCTAAATGTGACGTGCAGGTAACGAATGAAAGGGACTTCAGCGTTCCGCGGGGCTCAATTGGAATCTGACCCCGATTTCTCCGGACCCCGATTTCTCACCGATTTCTCAATACCAGAGACGGGCGACGCGAGTGAATGCGTACCGCTAAACGCCCCCCACCAACCCCAACGACTGCAACTGCCCCGCCAGCTCTTTAACCGTGCCCCATGGAAGAATGGACGAATTCTTTCGTTCATCGGGTGGGTTGGCAAGCAGGCCGTCGGACCAACCCCCGCAACCGACCAACGGAAGCAGTGGCCGCTTGTGCAGCCAGGCCAGGCAAACCTCGGAGATCGTGCCGGCTCGGCCGCAAATCACCAGGCAGGCATCGCCCGCCAGCGCCATCAGCAGGTTGCGCGCGTCGCCCATGCCGCAGGGCACCACCACGGTTGCCGGCCAGTCGGGTGGCGGCATT
>JAHEBY010000385.1 GCA_024642025.1 Comamonadaceae bacterium
GAAAAGAAGGTCTCCGTGCGTTTGAGCGAGATAGCCAATGAGGTCAAGAAAGCGCAGTCGGGTGCAGACAATTCAGCGGTAGTGATCAGTGCTGATCGCAACGTCAAATATGAAACCGTGGTCAAAGTGATGGACACGTTACAACGCGCTGGCGTGAAACGCGTGGGCTTGTCCGTTCAACTCGCCAGCTGAGCAAACAATTGCAAGCCACCGCAGACCGACTCGAATTTGCACCGCCAGAGGCGGCTGGGAAGCTGCGTGCCCTTGCGCTGGCCATTGCTGCGCACCTGGTGCTGTTGGCTGCACTGACATGGGGTGTCAACTGGAGCAGCCGGACAACCGATACAGTCGCCGAGGCCGAGCTGTGGTCCGCAGTTCCGCAAGAAGCGGCGCCCAGGTTGATTGAGCCGCCGCGCCCGGAACCCACGATCCCCAAACCAGTCGTCAAAGCGGCGACCATGCCCGCGCCTGAGGTGCAAAAGCCACCGGTGCCAGATCCAAACATTGCGCTCGAGCAAGAGAAGCAGCGCAAGCTCAAGGAGCAACAGGACGCCAAAGACAGACTGGAAAAAGAGAAGCTGTTGAAAGAGAAGCAGCAAAAAGAAAAACTCGCGCAGGAGAAACTGCAAAAAGAGAAGCAAGCTCAGGAAAAGCTCGCCCTGCAAAAGCGCGAGCAAGAAAAGAAGGACAAGCAGGCCGTAATAGACAAGAAACAAGCCGCACTCAAAGCGCAGGAAGAGGCAATACGGCTGGAAGCACAGCGCCAGGCCAACATCCAGCGGGCAACTGGCCTCGCCAATGCAACGGGCGGCGCCACCGCCACAGGCACCGCCACGCAATCATCGGGGCCATCGGCCAGCTATGGCGGGAAAATTCAGTCCAGGGTCCGGCCCAACATCGTGTTTACAGAAGAGATTGCTACCAACCCGGCTGCAGAAGTGGAGGTGCGCACTTCGCCTGATGGCACTATCATCGCCCGAACGTTGCGAAAGAGCAGTGGCGTGAAAGCGTGGGATGAAGCCGTCTTGCGCGCCATTGACAAGACCGAAAAGCTGCCGGCCGATACAGATGGCCGCGTGCCGCCGGTCGTACTTATCGCCTTTCGTCCCAAGGCGTAATCGCTATATTAATAATAGCTACAAAAACATATCCGACGGGGGCTGATGGCCTATTTCATCAATCAATTGACTCGGCCCACAGAAAACTCAATCGTAGACGATGATGGCCTTGCCCTGATCTGCCTGCGCCCGCCAACCGGCCAACGCGGCATCGCTCGGGAAGAATTTGGCGCCATCACTCAACTGCAACTCAGCCGTCACGGCACTCACCAGGCTTCCCCTGGCACCAACCGAATCAGCGCTTTCGACTTGCCCATCGCCCGCGCGCGAAACCAGCAGGCGCACCGATAGCCCACGAACCAGCTCACCCTGCTCCGTGATTTCCTTTCTGGCGGGGAAATCCCGCAACATGCGGGCCACATCCGGCGCCTTGCCGTTCACGGCCACGCGCAGGAACTTGCCAAACCGGCAACGCGCCTGATCCAGATCCCAAATCTGGTTCACGGTAAATTGCATGCCGCCCGAGAACCGGTCGGGCTGCAGCTTGCCCATCACTACGATCAGCTCGTCGTCTTTGAGCAGGTTGCGGTGCGCGTTGATCAAGGCCTCATCGGCACGCGCCTCGATCACGCCGGATTTGTCATCCAGCTTGAACAGGGCCAGCTTGCCGCGTTGTCCGTTGATCACCCGGAAATCTCCAACAATGCCCGCCAGCAACTGCGGCTCGCGCGTATCAATCAGGTCATCAATCTGGCGCTTGGCAAACCGCCGAACCTCCGTAGCCACCTCATCAAATAAATGCCCTGACAGATAGAAGCCCACCGCCGTCTTTTCAAATGTGAGCTGCTCCTTGACACCCCATGGCACCACCTGCACCAATTCTGGCTCCTGCGTGCTGGAGCCATGGGCTTCGTCGCCGTCCATGTCAAAAAGGCCAACCTGATTGGCATTGGCCTGCACGGCGCTGGCAAAGTCGACGGCCGTATCGACCGACGCCATCAACGCCGCCCGGTTCAGGTGCAATGTGTCAAATGCGCCGGCCTTGATGAGCGCTTCAATACAGCGCTTGTTGATCCGCGTGCGATCAACTCGCACGCAAAAGTCGAACAAACTGGTGAAGGGGCCACCCTCGCCCCGCGCGGCCACAACGGCTTCAATTGCGGCCTGCCCCGTACCCTTGATGGCGCCCAAGCCGTAACGAATCAATTGGTCGGACACAGGCTCAAAGCGGTGGTTGCCCCGGTTCACGTTGGGCGGCTCGAACGACAGACCCATTCTCTGAGCGTCTTCAAACAACAGTTTGAGCTTGTCGGTGTTATCCATCTCCACCGTCATGTTGGCGCAGAAGAATTCGGCCGTGAAGTGCACCTTGAGCCATGCCGTGTGATAGGCCAACAAAGAATAGGCAGCAGCATGCGACTTGTTGAAGCCGTAGCCAGCGAACTTCTCCATCAGATCAAATATCTCATCAGCCTTGGCTTCGCTGATATTGTTTTTGGCCGCGCCAGCGCGGAAGATGGACCGATGCTCGGCCATCTCTTCCGCTTTTTTCTTGCCCATGGCGCGCCGCAACATGTCCGCGCCACCCAGTGAATAGCCGCCCAGAATCTGCGCGGTCTGCATCACCTGCTCCTGATACACCATGATGCCGTAGGTCTCTGACAACATCTCGGCGACCATCGGGTGCGGGTACTCAATTTCCTCACGGCCGTTTTTACGCGCCACAAAGGTGGGGATCAGATCCATCGGGCCCGGGCGATACAGTGCGTTGAGTGCAATCAAATCTTCCAGCCGCGTGGGTCTAGCGTCTTTCAGCATGCCCTGCATGCCGCGGCTTTCAAACTGGAACACGGCCTCCGTTTTTCCATCGGCAAACAGCTTGTAGACCTTGGGATCGTTCAGCGGCAGGTTCTCAAACGCAAAATCTTCCTGACCCTTGTGGCGGCTCACGATCAGGTCCTTGGCAATCTCGAGAATGGTGAGCGTGGCCAGACCCAAAAAATCGAACTTCACCAGGCCAATGGCCTCA
>JAHEBY010000386.1 GCA_024642025.1 Comamonadaceae bacterium
CTGCACACACCGCAGGCCTGCTTCGATGACGCTCCACTTGGAGCTGTCGATCATGATGGGCACGCGCGAGATATCGGGCTCGCTGGCGATCAGGTTCAGAAAGCGCACCATGGCCGCCTGGCTGTCCAACATGGCTTCATCCATGTTGATGTCGATGATTTGCGCGCCATTTTCCACCTGCTGGCGTGCCACGGCCAGTGCCTGCTCGAACTCGCCGTTGAGAATCATCCGGGCAAAGGCTTTGGAGCCGGTGACGTTGGTACGCTCACCGATGTTGACAAACAGCGAGCTGTCGTCGATCAAGACCGGCTCCAGGCCGGACAACATCATGGGAGGCGGAAGATAAGACTCAGACATGCAACTCACCTGTAAATGACCTCAAATGGGTCGAGGCAGGTGAGCGTCGTTGAAACATCCAAGCCTGACGCATTGGCAACCGGATGAACCGCCTGCCTATGCTTTGCAACGCTCCTTGGAGAGATCTGATTCTAATCGCGCACAGCTTTTTGGGTACCCGAAACGGGGCTCGCATGGAGCGGCAGCAACATTCGGTAACAATAAGGTCCCAATCGAACCGCTCACCCCCAAACCGCACGCACGCCATGACAACCGGCCCGGAAACCGCCAGCGAACCAGATACCAGCCCTCCAACTGCCCAGCTGAACGCGCAGGATCGAATCCGCATCGTTCGGAGTTCCGAGAGTGCGGAGCAGGCGGCCACGCTGCTGACGGCACCCACCGCGCTGCTGCAGCTGAGCCTGGATGATGCCCGTGTGGTGGTGAGCTACATGAACCCACGGCGCTTTGCCGCTGGCACCCGATTCATCACGGAGGGTGACACGGACAACACCGGTTATATGGTTCTGATTCTGGCAGGCGAGGTCACAGTTGAAAGCATTGTGGTCAGCCGCACCGAGCCCGCTACGGTGAATGTGGTGGGGCCAGGCAGTCTGGTTGGCGAAATGGGGCTCCTGGGCGACGAACCGCGCTCTGCCTCCTGCACGGCCAGCACCGATGTCAGATGCGCGGCATTGACCCGCACCGCACTGGAGCTCATCATCGATCAGGAGCCGCGCATTGGCGCCAAACTGATGCTGGCCATCTGCACCCGGTTGTCAGAGCGGCTCAGGAAGACCTCCAGCCAACTCAAGACCTACGCCAAGTTGGCCCGCGCCATGCAGCAGGAAATTGAACAGTTGACGGGCTGAGTCGCCCGCCAGCTTGTCACCTGCCACAGTCATCCATCACGCAGGCTGTTCGTCCTGATAGAAAAACGGGCGTTTCAATGTCCGTGCTGCCAGCGGTTGAACGGCCTGGCCAATCGCCGCGATGTGCTCCGCCGTGGTGCCGCAGCATCCGCCAACGATATTGACCAGGCCTTCAGCCGCAAACTCGCGAATCAGCTGCGAGGTGACTTCGGGTGTCTCGTCAAAGCCGGTTTCGCTCATCGGGTTGGGCAGGCCCGCGTTGGGGTAGCAGCTGATGAAAGTATCAGGCGCCACTCTCGCCAGCTCCTGAATGTAGGGCCGCATCAACGCGGCACCCAGCGCGCAGTTAAGGCCCACCGCCAGCGGTTGCGCGTGGCGCACGCTGTACCAGAATGCAGTTACCGTCTGGCCGCTCAGAATGCGGCCCGATGCGTCGGTAACCGTTCCGCTGATGATGAGCGGCAGGCGCTCGCCCGAGGCCTCAAAGTATTCGTCAATGGCAAACAGTGCCGCCTTGGCGTTGAGCGTGTCAAAAATCGTTTCAATCAGCAGCACATCGCTACCACCCTCCACCAGTGCCTGCACCTGGTCGTAATAGGCAGCGCGCAGGGTTTCAAAGGTAACGTTGCGCGCGCCGGGGTCGTTCACGTCGGGGCTGATGCTGGCGGTTTTGGGTGTGGGGCCGAGCGCGCCAGCCACAAAGCGCGGCTTGTCGGGGGTAGAGAACTTGTCGCATGCCGCTCGGGCCAGCCGGGCGGAGGCCAGGTTCATCTCCACCGCGAGGTCTGCCATGTCGTAGTCTTGCTGTGCGACGGTGGTTGCGCCAAAGGTGTTGGTCTCAATCAAATCGGCACCGGCCGCCAGGTAGCCCTCGTGAATGCTGCTGATGACGTCGGGCCGCGTCAGGCTCAGCAGCTCGTTGTTGCCTTTGACGTCTTTGTGAAAGTCCTTGAAGCGGGCAAACGCCTGCCCACCATCCGCTGCACCGGCATAGCCGGCACCGCGATATTGCGCCTCGCCCAGCTTGAAGCGTTGAATCATGGTGCCCATGGCGCCATCCAGAATGGCGATGCGCCGCGCCAGTATGCCGGGCAGCGCCTGGCCGCGGGTGTAGCTAATTGGTTTCATGGAAAGTGAATTTTCGGGTTTCAAGGCGACTCAAATGGGGCGCCTGCGGACAGCCAGCACAGCGCAAAAAATCAGGCCGATTGCAAGGGTGCCGAACGCCGGAAGCCACGCCGTGGCGATGACCGCCACAGCGGCCACAGGCATTGTCCACAGCCGCGTTGGCTCCTGGCTTGTTAGCGATTTTAAAAACAACGTAGTCAAAAGGTAAAGCGCTACAGGAAGGGATAACGCCAGGCCCGAGGCCAGTGCGTTGGCGGCGCTTTTGCCCGAGAGCAAATCCACTTGGGCAGCCAACCCGGCCCCTGCGGCAGCGGCAGAGCCAAATACAAGCAAGTGCCCATATCCCCATACAAAAGCAGTCCTGAGGTTGTTAAGCTGTTCAGCGTTGGTGTCATCGAAATAAATCCACCACATGCAAAACACCAGCACCAGCGCTCCAACGCAAAAAGCCAGCAGCTCAAACCCCAAGAGACCGTTGTTTGTGGCGCCTTGCAACGCGCTGGCAGCCGCCAAAACAGACTCACCCAAAACAATGATGGTCATGAGCCCGTACCGCTCGGCAATATGGTGCGGGTGAAAAGGCGTCTTGGCCTTGTTTTCTGCCCATACCGGGACCAGCAGCTCGCACAATGCCAACAATGCAAATGAATACAGAGCCAAGCCTGACGGTGTCCACAGATTGGCAATCCAGCCAAGCTGCAAAGCAAATATGCCCAAAGCGTATCGACGGCAGGTTTGCTG
>JAHEBY010000048.1 GCA_024642025.1 Comamonadaceae bacterium
CAGGCCTGACAGGTAGCTGGCTAGCGCCTGTGCCGTCATCCGGGAAAACAGCGACAGCGTGCGGGCGCCAAAGGCGTGATGCAGAAGGCCGCCTGCTGATTGCGCCTGCGCCACGCCAGCGGTGAATGCAGCGTCGTCATACTCAGCGTCGGCGTCGATGGTCTTGCCCAGGAGCGATTGGCGACTCAGCAGGGCATAGAACTCACCGGTCATGAATGTGCGAAACCCGGTGACCCGACCGTCGGCCACATTGGCCCACTTATTGTGGGTGCCGGGAAGGACAAAAACGCCGTCTTTTGACCCAGCGAGTTGCATGGCGCCCAATATTTGAACCTCCTCACCACGCATCACGTCCGGTACTGTGCCGACGCCACTGACACTTGACGAGTGAAGGCAACTCAGGCCCGGCACGATGGCGATGCGTGTATTGGGCAGACCGTGGTTTGTCCGGTCAATCCAGGCCAGCTGAGCGGCCATCTCACCGAACCCCGCCGGGCACGGGCAATAGGGCGCCTCTTGCCAGCCCTGTTTGCTGCCAGCCATGCCCGAAATCATGACAATTTGACCTTTAACCCCCGTCCAGTCTATAAAGTTTGCTTTAAAAAAAGTAGCAAATTCACCGGGTTCGATTGTCAGTATGCCTCGCGGAAGTGACTTTTCCTCAAGCACTTTGCCCTGGGCGTCCAGCCGGGCTGCTCGCAAGGAAGTTGTTCCCCAATCAATGGCGATAAGGGCGGCAGGCTCGGATGTCATGCCGGGATGCTACCAGCCCCCGGGGGCTGGTGCGTCCGGAGGCAGGGCTGGTCTATCGATTGAAAGAGCCGCCAGAGCGTCCACCACCACCGCCTCCTGACCGACCTCCGCCGCCCCCACCACCGCCACCGCCACCACCACCGCGTCCACCCCGGCCATAACTCCCGCCGCCGCCTCCGCCACCGCCGCCTCCGCGACGGGCGCCACTGCGCTCGGTCATCAGGTCGACGCTGGTGCGCATCGGGTCTGGCTGACCCCCCGGCGCGGGTCTTGCGCGATCCTGTGGGGTACGGGAACCAAAATTGCGCGGCGCGTGGTTGGCGGGTTGAAAGTCGTCCCGCTCCATGCGTTCAACACGGTCGCCGCCAGGCGCGTGGCCGCCATAGCTGCCTGAACCGGCGTTGCCGCCATAACCACCAACATTTCCTCCACCATTTCCGCCTGCATTGCCACCGCGGCCCGCGTTTCGCCCGCCCCCCGAGCGCCCACCGCGGTTGCCGCCATTGCCACCACCGCCCCCGCCATTCCCGCCACGGTTAGTTTGCGCACCCCGGTTGTCACGGACGCGTTGAAGCATCTCGGTGCGCGCGTTGCGGGCTGCCGCCTGCATCACTTCGCGGCTGGGTGGCTTGCCTGCGCCGCCCCAGATTGTCTGTCGCCCCATCGCGATGGGTTCGGCCATTTCGCCAGGCTCAGGGCCAAAACCCTCAACGACTTTCACGTCGATGTTCTGCCGGGTGAAGCGTTCGATCTCCTGCATGAAGCCTTCTTCATCGAGGCAAACCAGGTTGACCGCGGCCCCATCCGCACCCGCGCGGCCGGTGCGGCCAATGCGGTGCACATAATCTTCGCTCACGTTCGGAATGTCGTAGTTCACCACGTGCGGCAGGTCATCAATGTCTATGCCGCGCGCGGCAATATCGGTGGCCACCAGGGCGCGGATGTCGCCGCTCTTGAAGCCCGCAAGGGCCTGCGTACGCGCCGCCTGGCTCTTGTTGCCGTGCAGGGCCATGGCCTGAATGCCGTTTTTGGTCAGAAACTCGGCCACATTGTTGGCACCAAACTTGGTGCGTGTAAAAACCAGCACCTGGCTCCAGTTGTGTTCGTTGATGATGTGCGCCAGCAGCGCCTTCTTTTTGCCACGCCCCACGGGGTGGATGACCTGGGTGATGCGCTGTACCGTGGTGTTGCGCGGTGTGACTTGCACGCTTTGCGGGTTCTTCAGAAGCGTTGCCGCCAGATCGCGAATCTCGTCGCTGAAGGTGGCTGAGAACAGCAGGCTTTGCTTCTCTTTGGGCACAGCGGCCAAGACCTTCTTCACATCGTGAATGAAGCCCATGTCCAGCATGCGGTCGGCTTCGTCCAGCACCAGCATTTGCACCTGGCCGAGGTCAAGCACGCCTTGCTGCAGCAGATCGAGCAGCCTTCCCGGCGTGGCGACCAGAATGTCAACGCCTTGCCTGACGCGGCTGATCTGTGGGTTCATGCCCACACCGCCAAAAATGACGGTTGAGGAAAGTTGCAGAAACTTGCCGTAGGTCTTTACCGATTCTTCAACCTGTGCGGCAAGTTCGCGGGTGGGGGTCAACACCAGCGCGCGTATGCCGGTGCCGCCGAATTTGTTTTGTGCGCTGCGTGCCATACTGAGCTTGTGCAGCATGGGCAACACAAAAGCGGCCGTCTTGCCAGTACCTGTTTGTGCACCACCCAGAAGGTCGTGGCCTTCAAGAATGACGGGGATGGCCTGGGCCTGAATGGCCGTCGGGATTTCATAACCTTGCTCGCGCACGGCCTTGACGATGGCCGCAGCCAGCTTTAGTTCTTCAAAGTTCATTTAATGTGGCGCCATCCTGGGCGCAGGGATATCGGCCTGTCCCGGCGTCAATAACGCCAGGCCAGTGAAAGGCAGATAGATTCAAAAACGAGGCAAAAAGGACATTTTTGCCTCCAGCATGCTGCTGGCATCACGGGCAACTGGAGCGCCGTGATGGGCAGAATTATCGCATGGGTGGTTTTTTTGCATAAAACCGTGCAATTAAAACGTAAAAGCTTCATCCCTTCTGGGGGCGCCACCGTCAGTTGATCGGTGTCCTGCAACAATACACCATAGGCATAGTTGAGCCGGGCAACGGGGCAATCGGTACATGAAGAAATTTCTGTTGAGGCGGATGGGCGTGGCCAACCATGGCGGCGCACCTCGACCATCGCTGGCCGATTGCATTGACATTGTGGTGTCGCAGGCCGACACGCTGATCAATGATGTGATCGGTGGACTGACCGAGGCTGCAGTTCGCTCCGCCGCAGGTCAGAAGCTTGCATTGGCCCAAAGGCAGGGGCCTGGTCGGCAGGATATGACTATGCCTGCCAAAATGGCGATTTCCGGGCTCAACGCGAATGCCCCGGCCGTTCGCCGCACATTTTCTTCGGCCTTGCGGGCGGCGGTTCTGGACCGTGCCGGGAGTGATGGTGCCGAGCCGACAATGGTCCGGTTCGCGGACGTTCAGTTGTTTGATACGCGCGAAATTGATGAAAGCATCGAATTTGCGCTCGCTCAACAGGAAGTGAGCCGCACGGTAGATGATGTGCTGCCACCGTTTTCAGCCTTGATCAGCGGCCTGTTTGGCTGGATTACTGTTCAACCTACGCTCAATCCACTCAAACCTGAAGCGTTTGTTCGTGCCCTACATCGGACGTTAGTGGCTCATATTCCAGATGAAGCCGTCAGGGCTGCATTGTTGACGCCTGCTGCTGGCTTGCTCGGCGTCAGCCTCAGTCAGTTGTACCGGGAAGCAGCCGACTGGATGCGGGCCCAGGGCGTGGAGCCCTCGGCGTCCATTGGTGGTCCCGCCGGGACCAGTGTGGCGACCCGCGCCAAACCGGCAGACACGGCCGCTTCCAGAACCTTGCTAACGCTGGACCGGTTGCGGCGACTGCTAAGTGGCGAACTTCAGTCCGGTGTGGTCGATGCCGGGATGAAAGATTTCATGCATACGGTGCCGGCGTCGTTTGTCGCGTTGCAGGATCTCAAGCTCATTGAGCCCATGATGAAGCGGCTTGCAGAGCGGGCTGCCTCCCCGCAGGTGCCATCCGCAGAGAAGGCTACGACCCATGCAACGAGCAAAGGCAAGTCGCTGCGCGGGACCAACAAGGATAGCGCGCAGACCCGACAACTGGGCCAGAAACTTGGGAAGGAAGTTGTGCGCATGATGCTCGATAGCCTGATGCAGGATCAGCGGCTGTTGCCCAAAGTCCGGCGCCAGTTGCGTCTGGTCGAACCGGTTCTGGTTCGCCTTTCGGGGGCTGATCCTAGATTTTTCACCGACAGGCAACATCCTGCACGGCGCTACCTTGATCGTGTGACAGATCGCAGTCTGGCCTTTGTGGCTGAGACGGATGAGGGCTTTCCCCGATTTCTGAAATCCATCACCGATGCGGGCACAACCTTGGGCAAGAGTAGTGCGGATGCGACGGCGTTTTCGACGGTGCTTCAGGCGCTGGACGATGGATGGGCGAGGGATGAAAAGCAGCAGCGCGAGCGCCAGGAAGAGGTGGCTCGTATGCTGATGCACGCCGAGCGGCGTAACGTGCTGGCAGAACGTTATGCCAAGGAGTTTTCCGAGCGATTCCGCGATTCGGCGCTGCCCGGCTTTATGACTGAGTTTCTTTTTGGCCCGTGGTCTCAGGTGGTCGCCGAGTCGCAACTCAGTCATCACGACGGCACGGTCGACCCGCATGGCTATCTGGCCCTTGTTGATGATCTTTCCTGGAGTGCCCAGCTGGTTTTGACCAGACGCAACCCGGCAAGACTTGCGCAAGTTGTACCCCAACTCCTTGGGCAGTTGCGTCAAGGCCTAAAGTTGATCGACTTTCCCGAAGACCGGATTTCGGACTTTTTTGATGTCCTGGTCAATTTGCATGAAACCGCCTTTGAAGTGCATCGCGCTGCCGTATCTAGAAAGCGTGGAGAGGCGATGGGTATGCCGCAGGACGATGAGGTTGCCGCCTCTACGCCGCAAGAGGAGACGGATCCTTCTGAAGACGCGATGGAGTCTGAAAGCCCGTTGTTCCCTGACCTGCCCGACTCAGCAGCATTCTGGGTCGCAGATGACGCATCTGGTCTTGTTGGCCTGGGACACGCCTTGACCGCGACTGCTATGGATTTCAGTGCAAAGTCGACGACTGATGAGCTTTTGAATAGAGGCCACTGGTCCCCAGCCGATCTGATGGTAGGTGCGTGGGTGGAATTGCTACTCAATGAGCAATGGGTTCGCGCCCAATTGACCTGGTGCAGCCCGCACCGGACCCTGTTCATGTTTATTTCGGGCGCAGGACTGGCTCACTCCATGTCCCGACGCACCATGGAAAGACTGGGCACTCAAAATCGCATTCGCTTAATTTCAAGCGGCGGAGTTATCGACAACGCGCTCGATGCTGTAGCGCAGGCCGCGCTGCAGAACGAACTGGCCGAAGTGCATCAGGCGAAAACCCCGCAAAAGCATTAGGTAACCTGATTCAAGGTGCTTGGCGGCGTAGCCAACGATAATGCTGTATTTACTTTCCTGCTAAGAACTCAAGCAATCTCACGCAATGGCTCAATACGTTTTCTCAATGAACCGCGTCGGCAAGATGGTTCCGCCCAAGCGGCACATTCTTAAAGACATTTCTCTCAGCTTTTTCCCCGGCGCAAAGATCGGCGTGCTCGGCACCAATGGTTCGGGCAAGTCCACACTGCTCAAGATCATGGCTGGCGTGGACACCGAAATTGAAGGTGAAGCCATACCCATGGCTGGACTGAACATCGGTTACCTGCCCCAGGAGCCCCAGCTCGACGCCACCCAAACCGTGCGTGAAAGTGTGGAAGCGGGAATGGGCGCAGTGATGCATGCAAAGGCTCGCCTGGAGGCGATTTACGCCGCCTACGGCGAAGAAGATGCCGACTTTGACAAGCTGGCGACCGAGCAGGCCGAAATGGAGGCCATTATTGCCAGCGCCGGGACGGATTCCGAGCACCAGCTTGAAATTGCCGCAGATGCGCTTCGCCTGCCTCCTTGGGAAGCCAATATTGGTGTGCTGTCGGGCGGCGAGAAACGGCGCGTTGCGCTGTGTCGGCTGCTGCTTTCCAAACCCGACATGTTGCTGCTAGATGAACCCACCAACCACCTGGATGCCGAGTCGGTGGACTGGCTCGAACAGTTCCTGCAGCGCTACCCAGGCACCGTCGTGGCCATCACTCACGACCGCTATTTTCTGGACAACGCCGCGGAATGGATTCTGGAGCTTGATCGCGGATCCGGTATTCCCTACAAGGGCAACTACAGCGACTGGCTTCAGCAAAAGCAGGAGCGTCTGGTGCAAGAGCAAAAGGGCGAAGAGTCTCGCGCGAAGGCGCTGAAAAAAGAGCTTGAGTGGTCGCGCCAGAATCCCAAGGCGCGTCAGGCCAAGAGCAAAGCCCGACTGGCCCGCTTTGAAGAGCTCTCTGATTTTGAATATCAGAAACGCAATGAAACGAATGAAATCTTCATTCCCGTGGCAGAGCGCCTGGGCAATGAGGTTATCGAGTTCGTCAATGTCACCAAGTCGTTTGGTGATCGGGTGCTGATTGACAACCTTAGTTTCAAAGTGCCGGCAGGCGCCATTGTGGGCATCATCGGACCCAATGGCGCGGGTAAATCAACCCTGTTTCGCATGATCTCGGGGCAACAAAAGCCTGACAGCGGCGACGTCAAAATCGGCTCCACCGTGAAGATGGCCTTCGTGGACCAGAGTCGCGACGACCTGTCGAATGACAAGACGGTTTGGGAGGATGTTTCGGGCGGCCTGGACATTCTCAACGTAGGCAAATTTCAGATGGCCAGCCGTGCCTACTGCGGACGCTTCAACTTCAATGGAGCCGACCAGCAAAAGAAGGTCGGCATGCTGTCGGGTGGTGAGCGTGGGCGGCTGCATCTGGCCAAAACGCTGATTGCTGGCGGTAATGTGCTGATGCTTGACGAACCGTCCAACGATCTCGATGTCGAAACCCTGCGGGCGCTCGAAGATGCTTTGCTGGAATTCGCGGGCTCATTGATGGTCATCAGCCACGACCGGTGGTTTCTGGACCGTATTGCCACCCACATACTCGCTTGCGAGGGTGACAGCCAATGGACCTTTTTTGACGGCAACTATCAGGAATACGAAGCCGACAAGAAGAAGCGCCTGGGTGAAGAGGGGGCAAAGCCCAAGCGCATGCGCTTCAAGGCTCTCAAGTAAACCTACACGGGCTCAGGCGTGCTGCATCTTGCGGCGCACCAAGTGGATGTGGTTGCGCAGCGCATACAGCTCGTCGGTGTATGAGAGCGGGACGGAAATTTTTCCGACCCGTTCTTCCATCTGGTCCAGCTCGGCGACGAGCGCACTGGCTGCGCCGGGCTCGGTGCGGAATCGACCCTCGATGTCTCTCAGTTGGCCATACCACTTGAACACCCGAGACCGAATGCGAAATTCGTATAGCGGAGGTATGACCCGGCTGAGTGGCAGCAGCACAGCAATGATGATGCCCAGTGCCAGCCACATGCGCTCCATAAGATTGGCCAGCGAAAATGGCAGGTAACGCTGCAGCAGAGGCACCCCGTTCTGGATCGTGCGCTCTGCCTCTTTGGCAAGTGGATACTGGGTGTTTGCCGTGTTGGGGAAGTCGTGTGCCCGGCTGAACCAGCCCGCACCGCCATGAAAGCCAAGTGACGCCTGCGAAAAAAGCTGCAATATGGCCGGGTGAACATCCGGCCTGGCCAGCAGCGTGGTTGTCGGGGCAACCAGGCGTACATCCCTAGCGGGTAAATCAGAAGCAAGGTCAACAACACCCCGGGGCAGTGACACCGGCGCAAGAAACGGCAAGCGTCGGGAGTAGGCCTCGTTTTGCGCGAAGTCCATCAATTTTATGCCCGGCGTCTGCAGCAACATCTGCACCATCAGGGACTCAGGAGCAGAGGCAAACACCAGTGCGTCGAGATCGCCGTTTAGAAAGGCAACGGTCGCGGAGGTCTGATCAAATTGCGACAACACCATGCTGGCCGGATCGACCCGATTGACATCAAACAGCTCATTCATCAGGTTGGGTACGCCGTTGCCGACTGTGCCCACATTCACACGCAGGCCTTTGAGCTGGGTCAGAGAGGACAAGTCACCGGTTGGCACGACCTTTTGCGCCGATTCAGCCCGGTAAAAAAGCCACACGGGCTCAAGGAACAGGCTACCCAGTGAAACAGGCATGTTGTCGCCCAAGTCGGTTTGCGTGCCGCTGCCGCCTTGAACGAAACCAAGATCCGCCTTGCCCTCGCGAATGAGCCGCAGGTTGTCAGACGAGCCCTCACTCGGCACCAGAACAACCTGGATGCCACTGGTACCAAGCGCCTTGGCGTAGCGCGCGCCGAATTCTGCATAGGCGCTTTGGGCCGGGCCTGTGGCCAGGGTGACGCGCTTGGGTGGGTTGGGATCAAGCCACCAATACGCCAGTGCCAGCAACACAACGGCCAGCAGGATGAAAGGCCCAGCCGATACCACAAGGTCTCGCATGGACAGCAGCGTGTTGCGAATGGAGTTTGGCATGGGCGGCTCGTGGTCTTTCACGTCGAAAATTTCAGGTCACAGGCGGCTGGCCAGCGCTTGCCATTGTGGTTCAGTCCACGTGCTGCCAGAATGGCCTGCACGACGGCGAGGGCGGTGACCTCAGCAGCAGCGGCTGCCAGCGTCAGCATATCCAGGGATTTGCCGGACTTTCCGGTCCCCATGGAAAAAATCGTGTCACCGTCTGACATCGTATGGACGGGGTTGATGGCGCGGGCCAGGCCATCGTGGGCAACCTGGGCAATGCGATCTGCCTGCCCTTTGGTGATGATGGCGTCTGTTGCAACGACGCCAATCGTCGTATTTGTGCCGTCCAGAATTGACGTGGGCGCTTCCCCCGCCAACAGCGCCAACCGGGTGTTTCGCAAGGTCAACGCTTGAGGCCCCGGGCGGGCCCCGGCAAGCACCACGCCACTGTTTGGGTCAATCACGTCGCCCAATGCATTGCATGCCACGATGGCGCCAACAGTGACGCCGTGAATGTCCAGCGACGCGCTGCCAATGCCGCCCTTCATGGCTCCTGCCATCCCGAATGCCTTGCCAACCAGCGCGCCCGCACCCGCGCCAACGTTTCCCAGTATGGGAGGGCTGTTGCTGGCGGCTTCACAGGCCGCGTAGCCCGCATCGGCATCAGGCCTGATGCGGTGATCACCCACACCCAGATCAAATAGTACGGCCGCAGGCACGATGGGCACGCGGCCATAGTGAACCGGAAGACCTATGTCGTGCTCTTCAAGCCACTTCATCACACCGCCGGCGGTATCCAGACCAAAAGCACTGCCTCCCGACAAAACGATGGCGTGCACCTGTTGCACCAGGTTGGAGGGCTGAAGAAGGTCCGTTTCGCGGGTGCCCGGCGCAGCTCCACGCACGTCCACGCCAGCAACCGCGCCGTCTCTTGCAATGATCACCGTGCAGCCGGTTGGGCGGCGCGCGTCGGTGTGATGGCCCACCTCAATGCCTTTCACATTTGTGATGGCGCCCACTGGACGGTCGGAAGGGCTTTCGCGCGGTGCGATGGTCATGACATTTGATTATCCATATTCAACGCCCATGCTTCTGTATTTGACTTGCATCAATTGGTTAACGTAGCATCAACCACTACACTGGTTACAAAAAAGGAGTCATCATGAAAATACTTCTCGCTGTTGACGGCAGTGATTACACAAAGAAAATGCTTGCCTATCTGGTGACGCACGAGGATCTTTTCGCCAGGAGCAATCAGTACACGGTTTTCACGGCGCAATCCCATCTGCCAGCTCGTGCACGTGCTGCGGTGGGCAAGGAAATTGCCGATCAGTTCCACAAGGACGAGGCCGAGAAAATTCTTTCGCCCGTTTGCAAATTTCTTGTGCGGCATGGCATTGACGCCAAGAGCACCTGGAAGATGGGACCAGCCGGTGAGGCAATAGGGCGGTTCGGCGATTCTGGCAAGTTCGACCTATTGGTATTGGGCTCGCACGGCCACGGCGCCTTGGGTAATTTGGTGATGGGATCCGTGGCGACGCAAGTGCTTGCGCACAGCAAGATTCCAGTGCTGTTGGTGCGCTAAAGTTTACGCGCCGTTTCCCCGCCGTTGTGACGGGAATTTCAGCCAGGTGAACTTACTTTGGCGTGGCTTTTTCAGCGCCCGTCAAAACCAGGGCCCCTTGCTGATCCTCGGCGGTAAACATGATTTTTTCCCCGGCAGCCAGCTTGTCCAGTAAGGCGACGTCTTTAACTTGGAACACCATGGTCATTGCGGGCATGTCAAGGTTCTTTATAGGCCCATGTTTGATCGTGACCTTCTTTGTATCTTTGTCAATTTTCCGGACCTCGCCTTCGCTGGCGTTGGTTAAGGCGGTTTGAGCCATTGCGGCGGTTACAGCAAATATCAGTGAGGCGAAAATAATTGGCTTGTTCATGAGATGGCCCTTTCAATTTAATGAGAAAAAGTTAGAAGAAAATATTGATGTCGTGGGGGTATTGGGCTCACGGCGGCTGACCCCAAAAGTTCAGGTCGCATTGACCTTGATTTTTCCCACCATGCCCGCCTGATAATGCCCGGCGATGAGACAGGCAAAATCAAAATCCCCAGCGCGATTGAAAGTCCAGACAATCTGCCGCGTTGTGCCCGGGGGTACGTGCGCCATGTAGGGCTCATCGTGCTCCATATTCGGAAATCTCTGCATCAGCGCGGCATGCTCATCCAGTTCCTTTTGGGTTCCGATGACAAACTCATGCAGCAGCCTACCCTTGTTCTTGCAGACCAGGCGCACGGTTTCACCTAACCGGATCCGCAGCATGGCTGGCGCAAAACGCATGCTGTCATCCATCGCAACCCGGATGCTGCGTTTTACGGCCTTTCCATCGCCGGCGATGCCCCATGGCTTTTGCTCCTTGACAGGCGATCTTTCAGGCTGCGAGTGGGCTTGATCACCGTGCGCAAAAACCGCTTTGCCTGTGCCAGAGATGAGCGCGGCTGAAAAGATCAATTGGCGTCGTGTCGTCATGTGATTGTGTCTTTCGATAGACAATTAAATTGGCCATTAGACCCCATGAAATCGGCATTGTTTGCTATAAATACAATAGTAATTACATAGATTTTTGGAATCATGTCCTCAGTCCTTTTGCTGCATCAGTGGTTCATCGGGCCTTGAGGTTTTCTTACGGTCATACTGACGGTTGAATTGCCCTGCTCTGCCTGGAGCTCGTGCCCGGCCATTCCGGACTTAAAGCGCGCCGGCTCGGCCAGCGCACCAGTCCACTCATACGCTTGGCTGCCCGGGGGTTGCTGGTACCAACCGGGATCCTTGTAATCTCCTGACGCCTGATTCTTGCGGACCTTGAGGGTGCTGAACATGCCCCCCATCTCAACGGAGCCGTATGGGCCGGTCCCCGTCATCATGGGTAAGGTGTGATCAGGAATCTGCATTTCCATCTCGCCCATGTCGGCCATGCCGCGTTCGCCCATCATCATGTAGTCCGGCACCAGCTTCTGGATTTTGCCAATCAGCCCCCGGTGGTCCACACCAATCATGTTGGGCACGGTGTGGCCCATAGGGTTCATGGTGTGGTGGCTTTTGTGGCAATGAAACGCCCAGTCGCCTTCTTCATTGGCCACGAACTC
>JAHEBY010000387.1 GCA_024642025.1 Comamonadaceae bacterium
CAATGGGTTTTGGCATTCAGATCATGCCGCTGCCAGAGGTCTACCTGGCGATCCAGCAAGGCGCTGTAGCTGGACAGGAAAATCCTATCGACACGATTTACTCCAACAAGTTCTATGAGGTCGCGCCCAACATCACCTTAACCAATCACGTCTACAGCCCCATTCCGCTGGCCATTTCCGAGCGAACTTGGCAGCGCCTGTCGCCGGAGGACCAGAAGGCGGTTACTCGCGCTGCACAGGAAGTTGCGCCGTTTCAGCGCAATCTGATCAAGGACAACGACGACAAGCTGCTGGCCGACATGGAGACCAAAGGCGCAAAGGTCAATCGCAAGCCCGATATCGAAGCCTTCCGCAAGTCCGTGGAGCCGGTGTATGCCAAAGCTCGTGAGAAATACGGCGCGGATGTCGACGCCGTGCTTGCCGAGACCGCCGCGGTACGCAAGGCCGTTAAATAGGCGCGCTCTCCAGAAAGCATGACCATGTCAGAAGAAAAAGTGCTTCACACCCCGCCCGATTCCGACGCGCGCAGTTCTCCGGCTGTGATTCGCTGGGTGGGGCGGCTTGTGGATTACTCAGTGATCGTGATCGGCGGCTCGATGGCCATTCTGATCTTTTTAAACGTGGTTTTGCATGCGCTTGAGAAAGACCTGGCATGGGTAACCGAGCTTGGTGAGTTCCTGATGGTGTGGGTCACGTTTCTGGGTGGCGCAGCTGCCGCCCAGCGCGGGGCCCACATGAGCATCAACGAGTTCCTCGACAAACTGGGTACCAGTGGCAGGCGCCGTGCCGACGCCGCCGTGCAGGCATTCACCACGCTGGTGCTTGCAGTTCTGATGTATTACGGTGTAGGTATTGTGCAGGGCAGCTGGGGCTCCGTGCTCACCACGCTGGAATGGCCAATGGCGTGGCAATACATGCCACTGCCGGTAGGAGCCGGACTCATGCTTCTTTTCACCGGCTGGGACCTGATCCAAATCATGCGCGGCGTGCCGCGCCACCAGCGCTATCCGGCTGACCACTAACTCACAATCACTATGCTTCCCATCGTCATATTTGGTGCATTCTTTGTGCTCGCGCTTGCGGGTGTACCGTTGATGGTTTCACTGCTCGCCACAACGATTGGTGTCGTTGTCGGATACGGCATGCAGTACCCGCTTGAGAGCGTCTTCCTTTCGTTCATTGCAGGAGTGGAGCCGTTCATATTGATCGCCGTGCCTTTGTTCGTTTTCACAGGCGAATTGCTGGCACAAGGCGGTGTAGGCAAGCGCATTGTCGAGTTTGCCAACGTGTTGTTCGGTTGGTTGCCAGGTGGGCTGGGTGTCGTTACGGTCATGTCGTGCCTGCTGTTCGGAGGCGTATCTGGATCGGCTATTGCTGACACTGCCGCCATCGGCTCATTGGTCATACCCGCCATGCTCGCCAAGGGTTACACGCGCGGTTTTGCAGCCGCACTGGTGTCGGTTGCGGGCACGCTTGCATTATTGATGCCATTGTCTATCCCGTTTCTTGTATACGCATTTGTGTCTGGTGTTTCCATGCGCACCCTGTCGATGGCGGGGCTACTGCCCGCAATGTTGTCGGCACTGGCTTTGATCAGCGTATGCATGTGGCACGGGAAGAAAACAGGGGTTGATCCGGGTGGAAAGCCGGCGTCACTAAAGCAGATTTTGAGCGCCGCCTATAGGGCCGGCCCAGCGCTGCTGATGCCAGTCTTCATCGTGGGGGGTATCTGGTCGGGATACTTCACGCCTACCGAGGCCGCCGCTGTGGCAGTTGTTTATGGATTGATCATTTCGCTGTTTTTGTATCGCGATATGAGTTTCCGCGACATACCTGCCCTGCTGCTCAAAGCGTTTATGACTAGCGCGACCGTCATGCTTGTGATTGGAGCCACTGGTGCGCTGGCCTGGCTCATCACCGCAGAAGGCGTTGCGCAGCAACTTGCCAATTGGGTCAGCTCGGTTGCGCACGTGAAATGGGTGTTTTTGTTGATGCTCAATGTGGCGCTTGTCTTGCTCGGCATCTTCATCGAACCGCTGCCCGCCTTGTTGATGGCTGCGCCTTTGTTTATTCCACTTGCCATGGCCTTCAAGATGGACATGGTTCACATGGGCGTCATCATGACGGCCAATCTCGCCATTGCACTTTACACACCACCGGTCGGTGGTACGCTTTTCGTAGCAGCCAAACTAGCGAATGCCACCATTGGTGAGATCACACGTCACCTGTGGATCATGATGGCTGCTACATTCGGTATTGTTTTGGTTATTACCTATGTGCCCTGGTTCACCAGCTGGTTGCCACGCCTCATAGCCTCCATGGGTTGACGTCATGTTTGTCGTTACGGTCACTTTTGAAATTCACGCGACGCATTACGCGGCCTTCAAAGAGGCCATGATTGAGAACGCCAGCGCGTCGCTACGCAAAGAACCCGGATGTCGGCAATTCGACGTCTGCGAAACAGAACCCGGAGCAAACAGGATCTTCCTGTACGAGGTGTATGACACACAGGCTGATTTCTCGGCCCATCTGCTGATGCCTCATTTTCTGGCGTTTGACAAACTTACTGCGGATTGGGTTGCCAAGAAAACCGTCGGCACCCTTTCCCGGGCATTTCCATGAGCACGAGCCTTAAGCTCGGCTGCATCGCCGACGACTTTACGGGTGCCACAGATTTGGCCAACACGCTGGTTCGTGCTGGCATGCGCGTCGTCCAGACTATTGGCGTGCCCACGGAATCTATCGACGCTGACGTAGATTGCATCGTTATTGCCCTGAAAACCCGAACTGTGCCCGTGAGCGATGCCATTGCGCAATCGCTGCGGGCTCTTGCCTGGCTGAAATCCAGAGGCGCCAGCCAGATCTATTTCAAGTACTGCTCGACGTTTGACAGCGTCTACAGCGGCGCGGAACGCGGCAATATAGGTCCGGTTACCGAGGCGCTGATGAACGCACTGGGCACCCATTTCACGGTAGCCACCCCAGCATTTCCGGACAATGGCCGCACCGTTTTCAAAGGTCATCTTTTTGTCGGTGATGACTTGCTGGCTGACTCGGGTATGCGA
>JAHEBY010000388.1 GCA_024642025.1 Comamonadaceae bacterium
GACAAAATAGGCCGGCGTGACGCCCATGGCCAGGTCGGCCGCCAGCATGCCGCCCATGAGGGCGGCCAGTGTGGTCCACACGGCGATTAAAGGCATCACCACCGCCATGGCCATGGCGCGCGGCATGACCAGCCGGAAACCTTTGGAAATGCCCATGACGCGCATGGCGTCCAGCTCCTCAGTCACCCGCATCACGCCGATTTGAGCGGTGATGGCGGAGCCCGAGCGCCCGGCCAGCAATATGGCCGCCAGCACCGGGCCAAGTTCGCGGATGAGCGATATGCCCAGAATATTCACAATGAATGCATCAGCCCCGAACTGCCGCAATTGCAGCGACATCAGGTAGGCCAGCACCACGCCAATCAGAAACCCCACCAGCGCCGTAATGGGCAAGGCGGTGGCACCAATCTGGTAGAGGTGACCCGACAAGTCTCGCCACGGGCCGGCGCGCGGGGCCCGCGCCAGACGCACGAGGTCCAACAGCAACTGCCCGATCAGCCGCACCAGGGCTTGCAGATGACTCAGCACCTGCCAGATGACCGCGCCCAGCGCCATATACAACTGTGTCAGCGTGCCGCCTGCAGGAGCGGGTGCCACCACGGTAAACCGCGCCACACGCTCCAGCATGGCGCGCTGCCCGGGCAGCAGATTCAGGTTTTTGGGCCATTCACGGCCCCACGCATTCCACAGCAACTGGGCGCCCGTGTGATCCAGGCCTTTAAGCGCATCGAGACTCCAGACGTTGCCCGCCCTGTTTGCGCCCGCCAACCCCTTTAGCGCAGCTTCGATGCGCCGCCAGGCTTCGGGCTCGGCCAAACGGGCAGCGGTCCACTGGCCCAGCACGTGGATGTGCTGGCCTTGCGGCACTGGCTCGCGCCGGATGTTCGGGACGGTCTCCTCCATGCTGGCGACTTTGCTACCTTGTTAGTTTGGACAATCGTAACGCCTGAGCATGGCGGATTGGCTGAACATCCATTGAAAATGGCAGCAAAATGGGAGGCTTGAGGAGACTAAATGCCGAAATCCAGCCCCGCCACCCCAACCGCCGCTGCTGCATCTGACAGCCCCGATGCCGAACTCCTGCTGGAGCAACGCGGCCCGGTGCTGTGGATCACCATCAACCGCGAGGCCCGGCGAAACGCCGTCAGCCACGCAGTGTTGGCCGCCATGACCGAGGCCATTGCGTCGACGCAAGGCCGGCGGGAGGTGCGTGCCATTGTGATCACGGGCGCTGGAGAAAAGGCCTTTTGTGCCGGAGCCGATTTGCAGGCGGGCAAAGCCTTCACCACTGATTATTCGGAGCCTGCTGGCCATGTTGCGCAATTGCTTCGGGCCGCAAAGGCCAGCAATGTGCCATTGATTGCCCGTGTCAACGGTGCCTGCATGGCCGGGGGCATGGGCCTGTTGAGCATGTGCGACATGGCAGTTTCGACGTCTCATGCTGTGTTTGGCTTGCCTGAGGTGAAGATCGGGTTGTTTCCGGCGCAGGTTCTGGCTGTGTTGCAGCATCAAATTCCGCGCCGCGTACTGGCCGAAATGTGCCTCACCGGCGAGCCC
This sequence comes from Comamonadaceae bacterium, assembly GCA_024642025.1. Lineage (GTDB taxonomy): Bacteria > Pseudomonadota > Gammaproteobacteria > Burkholderiales > Burkholderiaceae_C > Egaibacter. The sequence continues at coordinate 1,558 of JAHEBY010000388.1, forward strand.
ATCAGCTCGGCCCAGGCACTGGCATTCAACCTCGTGAACTATGTGGACGACGACGTGGATGCCAAACTGCAGTGGCTGCTGGACCGCTTGCTCGACAAATCACCGGCCGCCATTCGCCGTGGCCTGTACACCATGAAAAAAATTGAGGCTATGGCATTTGAGGAGAGCATGTCGTTCACCGAAAGCCAGATTGCGCTCTTTACGCTGACCGAGGACGCAAAGGAAGGGCAAACAGCGTTCAGGGAAAAGCGCAAACCGAGCTGGACCGGTCAATAAGCCTCATACATGAAGAATACCGAGTTCGACTACATCATCATTGGCGCGGGCACTGCGGGTTGCCTGCTCGCCAACCGGCTCAGTGCCGACCCTTCGCGCCGCGTGCTACTGATAGAGGCAGGCCGCCGCGACGACTACCACTGGATTCATATTCCTGTGGGTTACCTGTATTGCATCGGCAACCCGCGCACCGACTGGCTCTACCAGACCGAGCCAGACAAAGGACTCAATGGTCGCACCTTGCGCTACCCCCGTGGCAAGGTGCTGGGGGGCTGCTCCAGCATCAACGGCATGATTTACATGCGGGGCCAGGCTCGCGACTATGACCATTGGGCCGAACTGACGGGTGACGACACCTGGCGCTGGAACAACGTGCTGCCCGGCTTCAAACAGCATGAAGACCACTACAAAGGAGCCACGCCACTGCACGGCGCGGGTGGCGAATGGCGCATCGAAAAACAACGCCTGCGCTGGGATGTGCTCGATGCATTTGCACTGGCAGCCCAGCAGGCGGGCGTGCCCGCCACGGACGACTTCAACACCGGGAACAACGAAGGCGTGGGCTATTTCGAGGTCAATCAGAAATCAGGCTGGCGATGGAACACTGCAAAGGCATTTCTGCGACCAACCTGCTACGGGCGACCCAATTTCGAGATGTGGACATCGGCACACGTGGCGAAGTTGCGTGTTGAGAAGCAGGCCGATGGCAGCCTGCGCTGCACCGGAGCCGACGTGTGGACGGGGCAGGAGTTGGTTGTGGCCACGGCCAGTCGCGAGGTAATTCTGTCGGCAGGCAGCATTGGCTCGCCGCAGATTCTTCAGCTTTCGGGCATCGGCCCGGCTACGTTACTGAATCAACACAACATACCGGTGACAATGGATCTGCCCGGAGTAGGCGCCAACTTGCAGGATCATTTGCAGATTCGGGCGGTGTTCAAGGTCAAAGGGGTCAAAACCCTCAACACCATGGCCAACAGCCTCGTCGGCAAGGTGCGGATTGGCCTGGAATACGCGCTCAAACGCACCGGCCCGATGAGCATGGCGCCTTCGCAGCTGGGCGCCTTCACACGCAGCTCGCCCGATAAACCGTATCCGGATATTGAGTACCACGTGCAGCCGCTGAGCCTGGACGCATTTGGCGAGCCGTTGCACAGTTTTCCGGCGTTTACCGCCAGCGTGTGCAACCTGAACCCGACCAGCCGCGGCACGGTGCAGGTCAAA
>JAHEBY010000389.1 GCA_024642025.1 Comamonadaceae bacterium
CTCAATCCGGTTTGTCTGACAAGGCACCACCCAATATCAAAGTTAGACGGGGCGCGGTAATCAGGGTCGCAAAAACTGCTAAGGACACTTGGGAGATAACCCAACTGCCTGAAGTTGAAGGCGCGTTTGTAGCTCTTGATCCGAGGGATGGATCGATCAAGGCATTGGTCGGCGGTTTTGATTTCCAGCACAATAAATTCAATCATGTGACCCAGGCGCTGCGCCAACCGGGCTCCAGTTTCAAGCCTTTCATTTATTCCGCGGCGCTTGAAAAAGGTATCACCCCATCGACAGTCGTCAACGACTCACCCCTGTTTTTTGATGCTGCCGCTACGGGTGGCCAACCTTGGGAACCCAAGAATTACGACGGCAAGTTTGACGGTCCCATGACTGTGCGCACGGGTCTTGCCAAATCCAAGAACATGATTTCAATTCGCATCCTGCAGGCCATTACTCCTCAGTATGCGCAGGAGTGGATCCAAAGGTTTGGGTTTGAAGCGGACAAGCACCCGGCTTACCTGACCATGGCCTTGGGCGCCGGAGCAGCAACGCCATTGCAGATGGCCACCGCCTATTCCGTATTTGCGAATGACGGATACCGTGTCGATCCGTGGGTCATTCAGAAGGTGACCGATCAAAGAGGTCGAACGCTCGTCAATTACACACCCAAGACACTTGACCCATCAGCCCGGGCGATCGATGCACGCAATGCGTTCGTCATGTCCAGTCTGCTTCAAGAAGTGACGCGCTCTGGCACCGCAGCCAAAGCCAAAGTGGCACTCGGTCGCGGCGATATCTACGGTAAAACAGGCACGACCAACGATTCAATGGATGCGTGGTTTGCAGGATTCCACAGGTCTTTGGCGGCAGTCACCTGGATTGGCTACGACACGCCGCGAAAACTGGGCAGCAATGAAACCGGTGGCGGTTTGGCTTTACCGGTCTGGATCAGCTACATGCAGCATGCTCTGAAAGGCGCCCCGGAAATGGAACCTCAGGTACCCGAAGGCGTGACAACCGTGGGTGGCGAATGGTACTTCACCGAGTTCGCGCGTGGGCAAGGCGTAACCAGTCTGGGCATGGAAGACTACTTCAACGCGCCCGGTGTAACTCCGCCACCGGCAGCGGACGAAAAACGGAGTATTTTGGACCTGTTCCGGAACTAGGGCGCAAACACAAGACCTTGACCCGCTTGGGCACTGGCGTCCTTTGACAGGCAAGTGAAGAACTCCCCCTGCCCTTTGGTATCGGCCCACTTCTCGCCATCGAAACGATAGTGGTAACCGCCTGCCCGAGTAGCCAGCCATACTTCATGCAGCGGCTTTTGAAGATTGATCACGATCTGGCTTTGGTTCGCAAAGACGAGTGTCACCATAGCCCCGACCCGTTGGCTGTCAATGTCGGCATCGGACGTGTCATTGATCGTGTCGCAGCATTGCTCTACTGCCTGTAGCAAAGTTTCTGCGCGGTCCATGAATTCCGGGTCGGTCATTACAATCCGTCGATGTTGATCAGTTACCAAATTCTAGTGCGCTCGCGGATGGCATGCATTGCGTTGTCCGTCTGTGCTCTGACCGTCGGCGCATTGGGCTTGACAGCATGTGGCCAAAAAGGCCCTTTGTTTTTAGCTCCCGCGGCGCCGAGGGCACAGCAAGCAACTCCTCCCGCACCTGCTGCGTCAGCACCTTCCCCATCAACGGTTATCAAAACTCCATGACGAACCCCACTTTGCCCGGCCAGCCGCACCTGCACTACAGGAACGGCGAGCTTTTTATGGATGAAGTTCGCCTTGAAGCGTTGGCCAGAACACACGAAACGCCGTTGTTCGCCTACTCCAAATCCTCCATGTTGGCGGCATTGGCCGCGTATCAGCGTGGGTTCGAAGGCCGCAAGGTTCAGATTTGTTACGCCATGAAGGCCAACCCGGCACTGGGCGTTATTCAGGTCTTTGCCGAGGCTGAATGTGGTTTTGACGTGGTTTCTGGCGGCGAATTGGATCGCGTGCTGGCTGCTGGAGCGAAAGCTGCCAACATCATCTTTTCAGGTGTTGGCAAGACCCGCGGTGAGATGCGTCAGGCTCTCAAGGCTGGCATAGGCTGCTTCAACGTGGAAAGCGAGGCCGAACTGGAAGTGCTCAATGAGGTAGCCACCTCAATGCGGCAGCGTGCTCCGGTAAGCATTCGCGTCAATCCGAACGTTGATCCTCAAACCCACCCCTACATTTCTACCGGTCTCAAGGGCAGCAAGTTCGGGATTGCCCATGACCGTACGGTCGCAACTTATCAACGTGCGGCGTCGCTGGCGGGCCTCAAAGTCGTCGGTATTGATTGCCACATCGGATCCCAGATCACGCAGGAGGGCCCTTATCTCGATACGGCGGACCGCATGCTCGATCTGGTGGAAGCCATTGAAGCGGCTGGTATCCCGCTTCACCACATTGACTTTGGTGGCGGCCTGGGCATCCAGTACAACGCGGAAGAGCCACCCAAAGCTGATCAGCTTTGGGGCAAGCTTCTGGCCAAGCTGGATGCGCGAGGCTATGGTCAGCGCCAGTTGATGATCGAGCCGGGTCGCTCTCTGGTGGGCAATGCCGGCGTTTGCCTCACGGAAGTGCTGTACCTGAAGCCCGGCGAGCAAAAGAACTTTTGCATTGTGGATGCGGCAATGAACGATCTGCCTCGCCCAGCCATGTACCAAGCGTTTCATCATATCGTGCCGCTCAAGCCTCGCCCGGAAGACGTGACGAACTGGGAAATCGTGGGCCCGGTGTGTGAAAGCGGCGACTGGATTGGCCACGATCGCCCGTTGGCCTTGCAGGCTGGCGATTTGCTGGCCGTACTGTCGTCCGGCGCCTACTGCATGAGCATGGCCAGCAACTACAACTCGCGCGGCCGGGCTGCCGAGATTCTGGTGGACGGCTCAAAAGCCCACGTCATACGCGAGCGGGAAACCATCCGGGATCAAATGGTTCACGAACGGCTGGTTTCCTGAAGGTGAATGGCGCACTGGGCAGCGTATGCAAGACATTCCACGAAAACACAGTAAGCTATT
>JAHEBY010000390.1 GCA_024642025.1 Comamonadaceae bacterium
ACAACCTGGTGTGGGTGGTCAACTGCAACCTGCAGCCGCTGGACGGTCCGGTGCGCGGCAATGGCCGCATCATCGACGAGCTGGAAAAGCTGTTTGCCGGCGCCGGCTGGAACGTCATCAAACTGCTGTGGGGCAGCGACTGGGACGGCCTGTTCGCGCGAGACCTGACGGGTGCGCTGACGCGGGCGTTTGCCAACACCGTAGACGGCCAGATGCAGACCTTTGCCGCCAAAGACGGCCGCTTCAATCGAGACAACTTCTTCGGCCAGAACGAGGAGCTGGCGCGCCTGGCTATGGGTCTCACCGACGAGCAGATTGACCGCCTCAAACGCGGCGGGCATGACCTGGTGAAAATCCACGCCGCCTACGCGGCCGCCGCAGCACACAGTGGCCAGCCCACGGTGATTCTGGCGCACACCAAGAAGGGGTATGGCATGGGCTCGGCCGGCCAGGGCAAGATGACAACGCACAGCCAGAAGAAGTTTGACGATACCGACCTGATCGCGTTTCGCAACCGCTTCAACCTGCCCATGACGGATGAGCAGGTGATGAATCTGGCGTTTTACAAACCCACTGACGACAGCGCCGAGATGCGTTACATGCATCAACAGCGCCAGAAACTGGGTGGCTACCTGCCCAAAAGGCAGTCGGCCGCCCAGGTCGTACCCGTGCCTGCGCTGGCCCAATACGCCGGGTTTGCAATGCAGCCCGACGGCAAGGAGATGAGCACCACCATGGCCTTTGTGCGCATGCTGGGCAATCTGCTCAAGGATGTGCAGCTCGGCCCACGCATTGTGCCCATCGTGGCCGACGAGGCGCGCACCTTTGGCATGGCCAACCTGTTCAAGCAGGTAGGCATTTACTCCAGCGTGGGCCAGCGTTATGCGCCGGAAGACATCGGCTCGGTGCTGAGTTACCGCGAGGCGCTGGACGGCCAGATTCTGGAAGAAGGCATTTCTGAAGCGGGTGCACTGGCCAGCTGGACGGCGGCAGCCACCAGCTACAGCGTGCATGGTCTGGCCATGTTGCCGTTCTACATTTATTACTCGATGTTTGGTTTCCAGCGGGTGGGCGACCAGATCTGGGCGGCCGCTGACCAGCGGGCACGTGGCTTTTTGCTGGGCGCCACGTCGGGCCGCACCACGCTGGGCGGCGAAGGTCTGCAGCACCAGGACGGCACCAGCCACCTGATCGCCGCGACCATTCCCAATTGCAAGGCCTACGACCCCGCGTTTTCAGGGGAGCTGGCCGTCATCATCGACCATGGCATGCACGAGATGATGGTGGAGCAGCAAGACGTTTTTTACTACGTTACGATGATGAACGAGAACTACGCACAGCCCAATTTGCCGGACGGCGTCGAACAGGATGTGATTCGCGGATGCTATAAATTTAGTAGCTACTCGGGCATATCCGGCGAGGGCTTAGGCCATAAAACAGGGTCAAAAACACCTGGAAACCGGTTGTCTGTCACCCTGCTGGGCTCCGGTGCGATCTTGACTGAAGTGATTCAGGCCGCGCACACGCTGGCCAGCCAGGGTGTGAATGTGGATGTGTTCAGCGTGACCAGCTGGAGCGAGCTGGCACGTGACGGAGCCGTCAGCGACGCACCGTTCATCGCCCGGCAACTGGCTGATAGCCGCGGCCCCATCATCGCTGCCACCGATTACGTGCGTGCCGTGCCCGACAGCGTGCGGGCCTGGTTGCCAGAGGGCCGCGACTACATCACGCTCGGGACGGACGGCTTTGGCCGCAGCGACACACGTGCGGCCCTGCGCGGCTATTTTGGCGTGGACGCGGCGAGCATCGTGCAGGCGGCAAACAGCGCGCTCGTTCAAAAGGGGTTGCCTTTGCCCTCATCTAAGATAGAGGGATGACAAATACGGCATTGACCACGAAATCCAGGTTCTGGGCCGATCTGACCACGCAAGACTTTGCCCGGGCCATTCAAAACGGGCAGGCCGCACGCACCATTGCCGTGTTGCCTGTGGCGGCTACCGAGCAGCATGGCCCACATTTGCCATTGAGCGTGGATACCGTGCTGGTGGACGGCGTGGTGACTGTAGCGCTGACGCATTTGCCGCAAGACCTCAATGTGCTGTTCCTGCCCACACAAGCTGTGGGGCTCAGCCCGGAGCACATGGCGTTTCCCGGCACGCTCACGCTAAAGGCCGAAACCGTCATCGCACTCTGGACGCAGTTGGGTGAATCGGTGGCGCGCGCTGGCGTCAACAAACTGGTGTTGTTGAACTCGCATGGCGGGCAAGTGGGTGTGATGGATATCGTGGCCCGGGACTTGCGGGCGCGGCTGGGCATGCTGGTTTACAGCGTGAACTGGTTCAACCTGCCGATGGTTGACTCAAAAGGCAAGGACGCCAATGCGCAGTTCAGCGCAGACGAGCATCGCTTCGGCATTCACGCAGGCGACATTGAAACCTCGATGATGCTCGCGCTGCAGCCCGAGCGCGTAAGGATGAATGAAGCGAAGAACTTTCACTCTTCGTCACAAGATCGGGCCAACATGTTCAAGATTCTGGGCAATGGCAAGAGTGCCAAGCTGGGCTGGCAGATGCAGGATTACAACTCCGAAGGTGCGGTAGGCAATGCCGCTGCAGCCACAGCGGCCAAGGGCAAGGCGCTGGTAGAGGCGGCAGGCTTTGGTCTGGCAAAGCTGCTTGTGGAAATAGACCAGCTGCGAGCCGGCACGCTGGTGAACCAGACCGCTTTCAAGAATCCAGATTGATAGTTGCCGCCAACGGCACGCCGGGCGGCGACTGATACGCCGCCACAACAAATGTGCGTGGCGCCGGGCCTTCCGCTGACGTGCTGGCGGTCTCAGCCAAAAGTTGCGTCACCACGTTGATGGACGCCATATCCAGCGCGGCAAAGGGCTCGTCCATCAGCGTAACCGGAGCGCCCGATGCAAACGCCGCGGCCAGCCAGACTTTTCGCTTCGAGCCTGCCGACAGCATGTACAGCGGTTTGTGATGATGGTCCTTCAGAGATAGCACATCCACCAGACGATCAAGCGCTCCGGCGTCGAGC
>JAHEBY010000391.1 GCA_024642025.1 Comamonadaceae bacterium
ATCAGCCTGCCGACCAGATCGTCCAACGCGGCTACGGCGAGCACCTCGGCACGGTGGGCCGAATCGCGGCTGGTATCTGGAAGAGTCCCGAGTGAACGGGTAATTCGACGGCGTTCCATGGCTTTCCTCCGACGGGTAGTCGGCATATGTAAGGTTGTCTGGATAAAACAGGTTTTACTGTAAATTTCGCTTGTAGAGAGAGCAACCAAAACGCTGCGGGTGTTTGTTAACAAACCGCAATTTGCATTCACCAAATGTAAATCATACGCCAGCCCGCATACGCTGAATAGCTGCAATTACGATAGCGGCGCTCTACAGCGCGAAAACCCGAAATAAGCGGTACTTTTACCGCCAAATTCACGGTTTTCATTCAAGTCTTGCGTCTTTTTTCCGATAGGCTATGAATAGGGGAAGCCTGCCCTTATTGGTCAGCGTAGGGCGAGACCTCCTCGGGCATCAACCGCAATGGGAAAACCAGAACCTCAATCCACCGCGACCGCGAGCCGACCTCCCTCTTTCAAGGGCCTTTACAGCGATATTTCTGTCATGTATTCCAGCCTGGATCGGGACATGGCGGGCGTTCGCGGCGCGCATTTGAACGAGCTTCTTCGCCAGACGCCTTTTGCCGCAGCGGCAAACGTCGCAGGTGCTGCATTGCTGTTGTGGGCATTTCGCGAGGCGGTCCCGATCGGTCTATGGATATGGTCTGGCGTGCTGATGGTGGTGATTGGGCTGGCCATGTGGGGCTGGTTCAAGCGCTTTCACGGGCATGGGGGCAAAGTCGCGCGCACTTCGGCATCGCCACGAGCCGTTCACAGATCGACGTGGCATGCAGTGGTGTTGGCCAGTACTTGGGCGTATGTGCCTACCGTCGTGTTTCCGTCCGCAAGTGGTGAACAACAGTTCCTTGTAGGCACCCTTGTAACCGGCATGCTGGGGGCCGGAACCTTTTTGCTCAGTGCATTGCCACTTGCGAGCATTGCCTACGCCACGATTTTCTCCGTGGCCTCATTTTTTGGCTTGTGGATGGCGCACAAACCCATGTATTTGGGTGTTATCGGCTTGCTCGTCTTTTATTCGCCGATGGTCGTTATTGGCGCGCTATTTGCATGGCGCAAGTCCACAGCGCTGATCCAGTCCCGCTCTGAGGCTGTTCGCCAGGAGCGGGTGGTGACGGTGCTGTTGCAAGACTTTGAACTGCATGCGGACGAAGCTTTGTGGGAGACTGATTTGCGGGGGGAACTGAGCCACCTTTCAGCCCGGTTGGCGCAGCTGTTGGACATGAGCGATGTCGGCTCGACCGACACAAACCTTGTTGGCATTTTGGCGCGGGCCAATCCGCAGGCGGCCGAGGTGCTGGAGCGAGCGCTGCACTCGGGGCGCGCGTTCCGTGACGTTACCTTGTCCATTCCGCACGGCGGCGCACAACGCCATTTGGTCATCCACGGCAACCGATTTGCAGATGGTGATGGCAAAACCCTGGGTTGGCGCGGCGTTCTCGCAGATGTCACCGACAAGGTGGAGAGTCAGAAGCGGCTGCATCAGCTGGCGCATACGGACGCGCTCACGGGTCTTGCCAATCGCGTCACCTTGCTGGACCGCCTGTCTGAGTCACTGACGGAGGGCGCTCGCGGCGCGCTCCTGACTGTTGATATCGATCACTTCAAGACCATCAACGACAGTCTGGGTCACAAGGTGGGCGACGATTTGCTGAGGGCCGTATCCGAGCGATTCATGGCGTGCGTGCGCGGCAGCGACCTGGTGGCAAGGCTTGGCGGCGATGAGTTTGCCATCTGGACCCATCACCGCCGGCAGGACGGAGAGGGTGAAGCCCTTGCGCGCCGCGTGCTGGAATCGCTGGCAGAGCCGTTCATGTTGCACGGACAGGTTTTGCACGTGCGGGCCAGCGTGGGCGTGGCAGTTTGTACCGGGCAAAGAATTCCGGTTGAGGACTTCATGGTGCAGTCCGATACGGCTTTGTACGCGGCAAAGAATGCCGGGCGCGGTCAATATGCGGTGTATTCGTATGAGATGGGGGAACGCAGCCGCCGCCGTACCGTGATCGAAGAGGGGTTAAGTCGCGCACTTCAAAACAGCGAGCTTGATTTGCATTGGCAACCCAAAGTGAATATTGCATCCTGGGCTATTGACGGTGCCGAGGCCCTGATGCGGTGGACGCACCCAGTGCTTGGCTCGGTGAGCCCGGCAGAATTTATACCGGTGGCAGAGCAGTGTGGCCTCATTCCTGCGCTTGGAAATTGGGCGCTACGCAATGCCTGTCAGGCCTTGTGCGGGCCGCTTGCCGGGCTGACGGTGGCCGTCAATGTATCGCCCTTGCAGCTCAAGGACAAGCAGTTCTCAAGCCATGTGTCCGAGTTGATTTGGGAGTTCAAGCTGAACCCGGCGCAACTCGAACTCGAAATCACCGAGTCTGTGTTTCTTGACGATCCTCAAGGTGCGCTGGAGCAGTTGCACGCCTTGCGTCGGCTAGGCGTTCGCGTGGCATTGGACGACTTTGGCACGGGTTACTCGTCACTGGCTTATTTGCGGCAGTTTCCATTTGACACACTCAAGATTGACCGCTCGTTCGTCATGGAGCTGCTGGTTAAAAAGGATGCTGAAGCCATTGTTCAAATGATCGTCCAGCTGGCCAACACGCTGGACATGCGCACCGTGTCGGAAGGTGTTGAAACGCCCGAACAGCTTGAGGCTGTGGCGCGGGCGGGGTGCCATGACGTGCAGGGCTATCTGGTATCGGCGCCGATTTCATTGACTGCCTTTCTACACATGCGGCACACCTGGTCTCCAGCCCGGTCGGCACGGTCAAACTGGCAGATGCTGGCTGACCAGCCCGTCGAGGGAAATTTGCCGCATTGAGCGGGGCGCAGGTGCTGTTCGGCGCCGGGGTCGATCAAAAACCCCCCGTTCTACCAGCAAGTATGCGGCCCTAACCAGCGCTGGCGTGAATCATGTCTCGCACACGAGGGTAAATCTGCTGATTCCATCGCCGTCCGCTGAACACGCCATAGTGACCAACTCCGGTT
>JAHEBY010000392.1 GCA_024642025.1 Comamonadaceae bacterium
CTACCTGATTTGATACCATGAAAAGCCGTCGTTTCACTATTAAAACAGTAGCTATTTATGCAATGGTGGCGGGGGCTAGCGCCCTATTTTCTGCATGTTCTGGTCAAAAAGCAGAATTTGCGGCAGTTGACGTCACTGGCGCCGATTACGCTAAAGATTTCGCCCTTACTGACCACAACGGCCAGGCGCGCACCATGAAAGATTTCAACGGCAAAATCGTCGTCATGTTTTTCGGGTACACGCAGTGCCCGGATGTTTGCCCGACCACCATGGCCGAGCTGGCCGAGGTGCGCAAGGTGCTGGGTGCCGACGGAAACCGGGTGCAAGGCCTGTTTGTGACGGTAGACCCGGAGCGCGACACGCCGGAGGTCCTCAAAGCCTACATGGCCAACTTTGACCCCAGCTTTCTGGCGCTCTATACAACGCCCGAAAAGCTGGCGCTGGTAGCCAAAGACTACAAGGTCTATTACAAGAAAGTAGAAGGCAAAACCGCCACGAGCTACACGATGGACCACTCGGCGGGCAGCTATATCTATGACACCAAAGGCAAGTTGCGGCTTTTCACCCGCTACGGAACGGGCACCGCCCCGCTGGTGGCCGATATCAAATTGCTGCTGAAAGAGGCGTCTTGAAACAAGCAACCTGAACGAAGCCGCCGAAACGGCCCCAAGGGCGGAGTCAGGCGAATTCCGCCAGCGCTTTCTTCATTTTCTTCATGGCCGCCACTTCGATCTGACGAATACGCTCGGCGCTCACACCATATTCGGCCGCCAGATCATGCAACGTCATGCCGCCTGAGCTGTCGTCGTTGACCTTGAGCCAGCGCTCTTCGACAATCCGCCGGCTGCGGTCATCCAGCGCGTCAAGCGCCGTGGCGATGCCGTCCGTGGCCAGCACATCGCGCTGGCGGGACTCTAGTAGCGCGGTCGGCTCCTGGCTGGTGTCCGTCAAGTAGGCGATCGGGCCAAAGGCCTGCTCGCCATCGTCTGACGGAGAAGGGTCCAGCAGCACATCGCCGCCCGACAGGCGCGTTTCCATCTCAATCACCTCCTCGCGCTTGACCTTCAGGTCGCGCGCCATGGTGTCGATCTGATCGTCCGTCAGGGTTTCGCGGTGCGTGCCCGCATCGGCTGCAGCGTCTTCAGTCTTGAAACGCTGTTTCATCGAGCGCAGGTTGAAAAACAGCTTGCGCTGCGATTTGGTGGTGGCCACCTTTACCATTCGCCAGTTTTTCAGGATGTATTCGTGGATTTCGGCTTTGATCCAGTGCATGGCGTAGCTCACCAGGCGCACGCCCTGTTCAGGGTCGAACCGCTTCACCGCCTTCATAAGGCCGATATTGCCCTCCTGAATCAGATCGCTGTGCGGCAGTCCGTACCCAAGGTACTGGCGGGAGATGGACACCACCAAACGTAAGTGAGAGAGCACCAACTTACCGGCAGCCTCAAGATCGTTGTCACTTTTAAACTTGCGCGAATAGTCCTGCTCTTCCTCAAGCGTAAGCATCGGGAGCTTGTTTGCGGCCGAAATATAGGCCTCGAGATTGCCCAGGGGCGGAACCAGTGCCCACGGATTCGCAACCGCCAGCGCGCCGCCTGAAGTACCCGTTTGATAGGTCATGCCAGAACTCCTTCTTGTCAGTATTCCAATATTAGCACTCTCTGAGATTGAGTGCCAATGCATTGGTTCAATCGGGGCGATAGAAATTCTTGGGAAGCCAGTTTGTGCCACTTGAAAACTAAGTCGTCACTGCCGCCAAGCCCTGTTCATGTAATTGATTTCATTTTTGAATCAAATGGTTTGATTGAGCTTAATTAAGGGAAAACACCAATGTTTTAGCGTTGACCCATTGAAGATTGATTTCCATAATGACTTTTAAATGAAATCGATTGCAAATTCGTACTCTCATTTTTCTTCCATACAGATTAAGGACCCGTTTTATGGCAGTGACATATCTCAAGAAGGCCAGTAAAACCGCAGAGACGGAAACCGCCACAGCGCAAAAGGTCGTCACCGACATGCTTGCGGATATTCAAACCAAAGGTGAAGACGCAGTTCGCGCCTATGCCCACAAACTGGACAAGTGGGATGGCGACATCATCATGTCTCCCAAGGCTATCGATGCCGCTATCAAAGACATTCCGGACAGTGTCAAGCGTGACATCGAATTCGCCTCAAAGCAGGTCTATGACTTCGCGCTTGCACAAAAAAAGAGCGCTCTCAATTTCGCCACCGAACTGCATCCAGGGGTAACTGCGGGGCAAAAGGTGATACCTGTCAACGTAGTAGGCTGCTATGCGCCTTCCGGCCGCTATGCCCACATCGCGTCGGCCTATATGACGGTGGCGACAGCCAAGGCCGCGGGCGTCAAAACGATCATCGCCTGTTCCAGCCCTTTTCGCGGTGGCGGCATGCATCCCTATTTACTCTATGCGTTCAAGACTGCAGGCGCCGATGTCATCATGACGCTGGGCGGGGTGCAGGCTATTGCCACGATGGCTTACGGCCTGTTTACCGGAAAGCCAGCCGACGTGGTGGTTGGCCCAGGCAATAAATTCGTCGCAGAAGCCAAGCGCACGCTGTTTGGCAAAGTTGGCATCGACGTGTTTGCCGGGCCATCGGAAGTCGGCATCATTGCCGACGCCAGTGCCGACCCGGCGATAGTCGCCAGTGATCTGGTCGGCCAGGCCGAGCACGGCCATGAATCACCGGCCTGGCTGTTCACGACAGACCGAAAAATGGCAGAAGAGGTGATGCGATTGGTGCCAGTTTTGATCGACAAGTTGCCGCCCACGGCGAAAGACGCCGCCGGATCGGCCTGGCGCGACTACGGCGAAGTCATGTTGTGCGACTCACGTGAGGAAGTGGTTGAAATCTCCGACCGCTACGCGAGTGAGCACCTGGAAGTGCACGCGGAAGACCTCGACTGGTGGTTGGAGAATTTGACCTGTTACGGTTCTCTTTTTCTGGGTGAAGAAACCACTGTGGCCTATGGCGACAAGGCATCGGGCCCCAACCATGTGCTCCCCACAAAGG
>JAHEBY010000393.1 GCA_024642025.1 Comamonadaceae bacterium
CATCGTTCAGGGTAACTGGCTCCAGATCAAACGGGTTGATACCTTCTAGGCAGCCTACGTTATAGCCATACTGGTCCGGGAATGAGCGGCGTTGATGGTGGGTGTAGATGCCGCAGTTGACACAGAAGTAATGCCTGGCCACATGGGTGTTGAACTGGTAGAGCTTCATCGCTTCATGTCCCTGTATGACGGTGATTCCCGAGAGTGGGACCGAGGCGACGATGGCTCCCTTTCGGCGGCACATGGAGCAATCGCACCGGCGGGGATCGACGATGCCGTCGGGCAGGTCAAGTTCAAGCACCACGGTGCCGCAATGGCACGAGAGGCGGTGCTTTGGCAATATGGCTACGCCACCAACTGATTTGATCATTGGGGTTCCGAATTCTCGGCATTCATGGGTTGACTGCTAGAACATCAACGCGCGATTTTTCGCTCGACAACATCCACAACGCCCGCCCGGATCGTGATGATGGTCAAGGTTTGCGCGTCGCCCGCACGCGGGAAGTAGGCCCAGGTTTTTTCCTCTGGACCGCACTTCGCATCGCGTATTGAGGCCTCATGGTCGGGCTTTCCTATCTTGAACAGCACCTCCGCTTCATGCATGCCTTTGCGTATGAAGGCGCGGTCTGCAATGTCTTGTGCGCTGGTGATGGTAGATGTCCAGGCTATCGCCATGGCAACCACGATTTTGAGGTACTTCATTTGGTGCTTGCCATCTTGGCCAAGTCCGCTGTTGATAGGTGTATTGTTGTAGCATAAATGTAGAGAAATGACGTGAATTTCAGCGCAATATCTCTGCGTGAAACGATGCCTTTAAAGTCGCGAAACCTGCCGCAGCATGGATTAGCATCTGCCCATGAAAAAAATAATTGACGTGGTGGCGCTAGGCGAGGCGATGGTTGAGTTCAACCAGACCCGTGAAGGCGAGCCAAACTATTTGCAGGGGTTTGGTGGCGATACGAGCAACGCCGCTATTGCTGCGGCACGTGCGGGCGCCAAAACTGCCTATTTGACGCGGCTGGGTGCTGACCGGTTTGGCGATGCGCTGCTGGCGCTCTGGCAGCGCGAAGGTGTGGCAACCGATGCAATCGAGCGGGACGCAACCTGCCCAACGGGCATTTATTTCGTTCATCACGCCGACGGGGGTCACGAGTTCAGTTACTTGCGTGCGGGCTCTGCGGCCAGCCGCATGACGACCGCCAATCTGGAGCAGGGCGGCTGGGCCGAGGCCATTGCTGGCGCCCGAATCCTGCTTGTGTCCGGCATTTCATTGGCCATATCCAAGTCGGCGCGAGAGACGGTATTGGCGGCCATGCGGCTGGCGCGCAGCGCGCAAACACTGGTGTCTTTCGATTCCAACCTGCGGCTCAAGTTGTGGGGCGTGGAAGACGCAAAGCGGACCATCACTACAGCAGCGGGGCTTTGCGACCTGTTCCTGCCGAGCCTTGAAGACATGGTGACGCTGACCGGGCTATCCGACCCCGAATCCATCGTGGATTGGGGGCACGCCAACGGAGCGAAGTCGGTTGTGCTCAAACTGGGGGCAGATGGCGCACTGGTGAGCGACGGCAGCCGGCGCCAGCGCATGGCCGGGCGCCGTGTGGACATGGTGGACGCCACGGGTGCTGGCGACTGCTTTTGTGGCAACCTGCTGGCGCGGCTCACGCAGGGTGACGATCTGTTTGCCGCGACACACTATGGCAATGTGGCTGCGTCTTTGGCCGTGCAGGGGTATGGAGCCGTGGCTCCGTTGCCCACAGAAGCTCAGGTCCGATTGCTCCTAATGTAGTAGCTGTCTATCCATATTTGACGAGGGCTAATGACCAATTTGGCTTGAAAACAGGCGGATAGACCCCGTATTTATCGGATCTCAGCCGGCGTGAGACAGCGCGATTGAATTAGGATGCGGGGAGAAAACCAACTCCTCACTCACCCTCTAATTTCATCATCATTTATGTCAGAACCCTCCCTCAAATACGTTACTTGCCCCGACGCCAATGGCAACCACCGCATGGCTTATTGGGAGTGGGGCGACCCGCGTGCCGCCCACGTGGTGCTGTGCGTGCACGGGCTGAGCCGTCAGGGGCGTGATTTTGACGTGCTGGCCCAGGCGCTTTGCTTGCGTGCTGGCCATCCAGTTCGCGTGGTGTGTCCCGACGTGGTGGGACGCGGCAAGAGCGACTGGCTCAAAGACCCCATGGGTTATCAGATACCGCAATACGCGGCCGACATGCTGGCGCTGATTGCGCAGCTGGCTCCCGGTCGGCTGGACTGGGTGGGCACCAGCATGGGCGGGCTGATTGGCATGGCGGTGTGCGGCCAGCCCGATCTGCCAATCAAGCCGCCAGTTAGCCGCCTGGTGCTGAATGATGTGGGGCCCGTGCTGCAGTGGGAGGCGTTGCAGCGCATTGGCACCTACCTGGGAAAGAGTGGCCGTTTCACCACTGTGGAAGAGGCGGCGCGCGCCATGTGGGCCATCTCAAGTGGCTTTGGCCCGCATACCACCGAGCAGTGGCTGGCGCTGTCCACCCCGATGCTCAAACCGGCGGCAGACGGGCAGGGCGGCTGGGTGCTGCATTACGACCCGGCCATTGCCGTGCCGTTTGGTACGGCCACGCCCGAGTCCACACAGCAGGGCGAAGCCGTACTCTGGCAGCTCTACGACAACATCAAGGCAAAGACCCTGTTGCTCCGTGGTGCGCTGTCTGATCTGCTGTCAGCCAATACGGCACAGGACATGACCCAGCGCGGCCCCAAGGCGCGGTTGGTGGAGTTTGAAGGCGTTGGCCACGCACCCACGCTCATTGCCGATGATCAGGTGGACGCCGTGGCTCAGTTTCTGCTGGCCAGTTAGGCGGCGCAACACTGTTTTCCGTATTTCAATACATGGTCGAAGGTTTTTGGGTTTGGGCAAATCTCCTGCGGTATGAAAAGTCTGTCAGTGAAGTCTGAGGGCGGAGTTGCCGCTTCGCCGCTGCTGGCCGCTACGTCGGAGTCGCCACAGGCAAACCAGCAGGACGCGCTGGT
>JAHEBY010000049.1 GCA_024642025.1 Comamonadaceae bacterium
CAATTTCCTTGATAACCGAGTCTTCAGACCGGCTCTGGATAATTCGGCCCTCATGCTCGGTGATGGAGCAGAACGTGCAGCCACCAAAGCAGCCGCGCATGATGTTCACGCTGAAGCGGATCATCTCCCACGCCGGGATTTTGGTGGCGCCATCGTGGCTGCCAGCCTCATCCGCGTAGGCCGGATGCGGGCTACGGGCGTAGGGCAGGTCAAACACAAAGTCCATCTCGGCCGTAGACAGCGGAATGGGCGGTGGCGTGATCCACACATCGCGCGCCGTAGCGCCTTCGCCATGCGCCTGCACCAGCGCGCGGGCGTTGCCGGGGTTGGTCTCGAGGTGTAGCACGCGGTTGGCGTGGGCGTAGAGCACCGGGTCGGCCCTAACCTGCTCGTAGGACGGCAGGCGGATGACGGAGCGATCGCGCGGCGGCACCTTGAGTTTGCCCTTGACGCTTGCCGGAGCGCTCACCTTGGTCGACAGCGCGGGGTTAGGAACAAATGTCAGTGGCTGGACCACGTTCGCAGCTCCGGCGCTGTCATTTGGGTTATTTTTAATGCCAAATTGGCCATTAGCCCCCGTCGGATATTGGTTGATAGCTACATTATTAGTAGCATCCTCCTTCGCACACGTGCTCCCCTGCCCGGCCGCCTGCTCGGAGGTGGTCATGTAGGGGTTGACATGGGCCTCGGTGCGGCCCGGCTCGTCCACGTTGGTGGAGTCGATCTCAAACCAGCCCTCGGGGGACTCCCGCCTGAAAAACGCGGTACCTCGCACATCGGTAATCTGGTGCACCGGCTCCTTTGCCGCCAGCCGGTGGGCAATTTCGACGATGGCGCGCTCGGCATTGCCGTACAGCAGCAGATCGCACTTGGCGTCCACCACGATGGAGCGGCGCACCTTGTCACTCCAGTAGTCGTAGTGCGCGATGCGGCGCAGGCTGCCCTCGATGCCGCCCAGCACGATGGGCACGTCCTTGTAGGCCTCGCGGCAGCGCTGGCTGTACACAATGGCGGCCCGGTCGGGGCGCTTGCCACCCACATCGCCGGGTGTGTAGGCGTCGTCGCTGCGGATTTTCCGGTCAGCCGTGTAACGGTTGATCATGGAATCCATGTTGCCCGAGGTCACGCCCCAAAACAGGTTTGGCTTGCCCAGCGCCTTGAACGCGTCGGCGCTTTGCCAGTCGGGCTGCGCAATAATGCCCACCCGAAAGCCCTGGGCTTCGAGCATCCGGCCAATCACCGCCATGCCAAAACTGGGGTGATCCACATAGGCGTCGCCCGTCACCAGAATGATGTCGCAGCTGTCCCAACCCAGCGCGTCCATCTCCCGGCGGCTCATCGGCAGGAATTTGGCCGTGCCAAAGCGAGCCGCCCAGTATTTGCGGTAGCTGGTAAGCGGCTTGGCAGCGCGCGGGAAAAAGGAAACGTCGACGAGGGCGTTCATGTGGATGATTTTGAGGGGCGGCGACCTGCTGCCCGGCAATTCGGGCAGGCAATCAAACCCTCTGGAAAACCCTGATTTTAGGCCGTGAGGGCTTTTATGCGCGAAAACTGCCTGAAGACCTTTTTTGGCATGAGCCTTGCAAGCTGGAAAGCCGGAGTCCAAAGACACGTTCTTGGGCACCTTTTTGCCCGCAGGTCGCTAATTCCAGGCGGTAGAAACGCTAGGTACCAGCCCGTTTTTAGTCGCTAGAATGAAAAGCCATCCGCACTGGCAAAACGCCAGTTGCGGAAACCTCTATTAAGGAAACCCGATGAAAAAAGTGATTTTGGCAGCCGCCATGACCGCACTGTCCGTCGCTGCAATGGCGCAGGACAAAGAACTCAAAGTGGCGATTGACCCCACCTACGAGCCCTTCACTTTCAAAACCCCTGATGGCAAGCCAACCGGTTTTGACGTGGACATTGCCAACGCCGTGTGCGCCCAGACCAAACGCAAGTGCGTTTTCGTCGAGCAGGTCTGGGACAGCATGATCCCCGGCCTGCAGGCCAAAAAATATGATGTGATCATCAGCTCCATGTCGATCACCGAAGATCGCCTGAAGGTAGTGGATTTCACCGACAAGTACTACAACACGCCCACCAAGATCGTCGTCAAGAACGACATCAAGTTCACCGACGTCGCGTCACTCAAGGGCAAGAAAATCGGCGTGCTCAAAGGTAGCACCCAGGAAAAATACGCCAATGGTGAGCTGAAGAAAGCTGGCGTGGTGGTCACCCCTTACGAAGCGCAAGACCAGGTTTATCTGGACATCAAGGCCGGTCGCCTGGATGGCACCGTGGCCGATGTGCTGGAAGTCACTGGCGGTTTCCTGAGCAAGCCTGAAGGCAAGGATTACGGCGTTGTGGGGCCTGAGCTGTATACACCCAAGTACTTTGGTACCGGCGCAGGCTTTGCGTTGCGCAAGGGCGAGGCAGCTTTGAAGGCCGAGCTCAACGGCGCCATCAAGGCGATCCGCGCCAACGGCACCTACAAGAAGATCAACGACAAGTACTTCAAGTTCGACGTTTACGGCAAGTAAGCATGGCAACGGGCCGATGGTGTGGGCGTGACAAACCTGTTGTTGCACCCGGCCCATCGGCCTTTTTCTTGAATTCAGTTTCATACAGGGCTTCGCCACTTTGAGCGCCTACTACACATCCATCCTTCAGGGTGCGGTACTGACCGTGGGCGTGTCGCTGGCGGCGCTGGTGCTGGCCTCCATCCTGGGCATGGCGGGCGCGGCAGCCAAGCTATCTGGCAACCCGCTCCTGGCCTGGCCTGCAGCGGTCTACACCACGGTCATTCGCGGCGTGCCCGAACTGGTGTTGATGTTGCTGGTTTTTTATGGCGGCAGCATCGGCCTGAACAATCTCATTGCCGCCATGGGTTTTGACTACGTGCCCGACATTGACCCCTTCTCGGCCGGCGTGGGCACGCTGGGGTTCATCTACGGCGCCTATATGACCGAGACTTTTCGCGGAGCGATCTTGTCTATCCCCAGGGGTCAGTTTGAGGCGGGCGCTGCGTTTGGCATGAGCCCCGTGCAGATTTTCACCCGCATCACCGCACCGCAAATGGTGCGTTATGCCCTGCCCGGTTTCACCAACAACTGGTTGGTGCTCATCAAGGCCACTGCGCTGATCAGCCTGATTGGCCTGCAGGAAATGACCTACCTCGCCAAGCAGGCCAGCGCCGCCACACGCTCGCCGTTTGCATTTTTTCTGTTTACGGGCGCGCTTTTTCTGATCTACACATGGGTATCGCTGGTGGTATTGCGCAAGCTCAACGAGCGCTACTCGCTGGGCACCAAGCGGGGTGATATCTAGCATGAACTGGGACGTCGTCCTGCGTCAGGAAAGCCTCGCCATGTACGGCGAGGGCATCGTCACCACGCTCACCATTTTGTTCGGGTCGCTGGCCATAGGTGCCGTGTTGGCGCTCATTTTTGCGCTGATGCTGACGTCCCGCAGCGAGATCCTCAAACGCATCGTCGGCGCCTATACATTTGTGATCCGTGGCACGCCTTTGCTGTTGCAGGTCTACATGATTTACTACGGTCTGGGTCAACTTGAATGGATTCAGGCCCGCTGGGACGATGTCTGGCCGTGGACGCATTTCAAGGAGCCATTTTTCTGCGCCATGATGGCTTTCAGCCTGAACACTGCAGCCTATACCGCCGAAATGCTGGCAGGTGCCATACGGGAAACCCATGCGGGCGAAATTGAGGCTGCGCAGGCTTTCGGCATGAGTCGCGAGCAGGTCATACGCCGCGTGGTGTTGCCCAGCGCGATGCGCCGGACTTGGCCGGCCTACAGCAACGAGGTAGTGATGATGCTGCAAAGCACCAGCCTCGCCAGCGCTGTGCCGGGCTTGCTGGATGTCACAGCGGCGGCCAGCCGCATTTACTCGGATTTCTATTTGCCATTTGAAGCCTATCTCTTTGCAGCAGCCATTTATCTGGTGATGACGTTCTGCCTGATCGGCACGTTCAAATTGGCGGAACGCCATTTTCTGGCCCATCTGGCCCCGCGAAAACACTGAAAACCATGCAACGCACTGATTTTCAGCTGACGCCGTCCAGCCTTGGAAGCCAAAAAACGCTCACCAGCTTTCACTTTGGCTCGCCGGTTGCACGACCCAAGGTCTACATTCAGGCCAGTCTGCATGCTGAGGAGTTGCCCGGCATGCTGGCAGCCCATCACCTGCGACCCATGCTGGAGCAGGCCGAGAAAGACGGCCTGATGCAAGGCGAAGTCATTTTGGTACCGGTGGCCAACCCCATTGGGCTGGCACAGCGGCTCGATCACAAACCCATGGGCCGGTTTGAGCTGGACACTTCCGAGAACTTTAATCGTCACTACCCGGATTTTTGCAGCGCGGTTTGGCCGCATATCGAAGGCAAACTCGGGCAGGACCCTGTCCAGAATGTTCAGCTTGTGCGTGCTGCGGTGCAGGCATTCATTGATCAATGGCAGCCTGCAACCGAGCTGCAGAGTCTGCGCAAGTGCCTGGTCAGCCTGGCCTTTGACGCCGATGTCGTGCTGGACCTGCATTGCGATTGTGAGGCGGTGCTACATCTCTATACCGAGAGCCCGTGCTGGCCCCAAATGGAGCCTTTGGCACGGCTGCTCGGCGCCCAGGCGGTCTTGCTTGCAAAAGATTCTGGCGGATTATCGTTTGACGAATGCCTTTCAGGGCTGTGGTGGAAGCTGGGCGCAAAGGTCGCAGAAATGCGCCCGGAGATTCCTATTGCGCAGGCGTGCCTGACCACGACCGTGGAGCTGCGGGGCGAGGCCGATGTCACGCACGAATTGGCCAGTTCGGATGCGCTGGCTCTGTTCAAGTTTCTGCAACACGCCAAAGTATTGCGTGGCGACGCACCGCAGTTGCCTCCGATGAAATGCCATGCCACGCCGCTGGCCGGGTCGCAAACTGTGCGCGCGCCGGTTCCCGGTGTCGTCGTTTTTGCAGTGGACGTGGGTGCCCATCTGAACGTAGGCGACCTTGTGGCCGAAATCATCGACCCCATTGCAAACACCGTGTGCAGCGTCCGCGCCGAAGTGTCGGGGGTCATGTATGCCAGGCTAAACGACCGCTACGCGCTGGCCAACGACGATCTGGCCAACATTGCCGGGAGCAAGCCATTTCGTACAGGCTATCTGTTGAGCGCCTGACTTAATCGCAGGCCCGCATCCAATTTTTCAAAGAACGCTCACCATGTCCAACGCTCCACTGATCCTGCAGGCCGAAAACATCCACAAACAGTTTGGGCAAAACGAGGTGCTCAAGGGTGTGTCGCTGGAGGCGCGGGCCGGTGACGTCATCAGCATCATTGGCAGCTCCGGCTCCGGTAAAAGCACCTTCCTGCGATGCATCAACTTGCTTGAAAAACCCAACCAGGGTCGTATCACGGTGGCTGGCGAAGAACTGAAATTGGTAGCGGGCAAGAACGGTGAACTCCAACCGGTGGACGTCAAACAGTTGCAGCGCATGCGCACCAAGCTGGCCATGGTGTTTCAGCACTTCAACCTGTGGGCGCACATGACCGTGTTGCAAAACATCATAGAGGCGCCGGTCCACGTGGAAGGTGTCAGCCGCGATCAGGCCATTGAACGCGCCCGCAAGTATCTCGCATTGGTCGATCTGCCGAATATGGAAGACCGATACCCCGCCCATATGAGTGGCGGCCAGCAGCAGCGCGTGGCAATTGCCCGTTCGCTGGCCATGGAGCCAGCCGTCATGCTGTTTGACGAACCCACCAGCGCGCTTGACCCTGAACTGGTGTCTGAAGTGCTGCGGGTCATGCAAAAGCTGGCCTCCGAGGGCCGGACCATGGTTGTCGTGACACACGAAATGGGTTTTGCCCGGGAAGTCGCCAATCACCTGATATTCCTGCACCAGGGGCGGATCGAGGAACAGGGCGTTCCGGGCGAGGTGCTGGGCAAGCCAAAAAGCGAGCGCCTGGCACAATTTCTGTCCGGAAGTCTTAAATAGGCACCAAAACCGGGAATAAGTCCTGCGGCTGGCAATTGACCCCGCGGTAGACTGAAAATATGTCTATTTGCCCAGTCTCCGCCACTTGATTTCCCGGTCACGATGAAACCGCAGTTCGATGCCATTTCGGAGCTTGCCAGCGACGACAATTTTTCGTCGCTGTTTGATCTCCTGCCTATTGGCGCCTACCGAAGCTCGCCTCAAGGTAAACAGCTGCGCGCCAACTCTGCATTGGTCCGGATGAATGGTTACGGCTCCGAACCAGCCATGCTGGCGGGGGTGCAGGATATTGCGCGGGAGTGGTATGTGTTGCCACACCGCCGCTACGAGTTCATGGCGTTGATGGCTTCCAAGGGCCGGGTTACTGATTTTGTGTCTGAAGTTCACCGGCACAAAACCCGTGAGCGTATTTGGGTTCGCGAGCATGCGCACGCCGTGCTCGACGAAGATGGGGAGGTACTTTTTTACGAAGGTACCGTGGAAGACATCACCCAGCACCGGCAGATTCACGAGCGCCTGAGGGAGAGCGAGCAACGATTCCGCAGCCTCACCGATTTGTCAGCAGACTGGTACTGGGAGCAGGACGCGGACTTCCGATTTACCCGCTATGACGGGAGTCAGGAAAAATCCGGGGTCCCGAGCGAGTTTGCGTTGGGTCGAACCCGTTGGGAACTGGGCGCACTGAACTTGAACGAAGCCGCTTGGAACGTCCATCGTGCCATGCTGGATGCGCACATGCCATTTCTGGACTTCGAGATTCAGCGCAATCATCCGTTTACAGGCAATTACTGGTTCTCGGTGAGCGGCAACCCTGTGTTTGATGACATGGGGGATTTCAAGGGGTACCGGGGCATAGGGCGCAACATCACAGCCCGGAAGAAAGCCATGGAGATGGCGCTGGAAAACGAGGCCCTGCTGAAGACACTGGTTCAAACCATTCCCGATTGTGTTTGGCTCAAGAGCCCTGAAGGCGTGTACCTGGCTTGTAATGCCGCGTTTGAAGCGCACCGGGGCCTCCCGGCGGCAAGCATTATTGGCAAAACTGACGCGGAAATGCTGGGCGCGGAGCTAACCGAACATTTTGTACGCTCCGACCGGGCGGCGCTGCATACCTCTCGCCCGGTAAGCTTTGAGGTGGACTACACCAAGAAGTCGGAAGTCCCTGAAGAAGAACACGGGACATTCGAGGTTGTGAAAACGGCTGTACGGAACGCGGCGGGCCAATCCACCGGCATATTGGGTATTGGGCGTGACATTACAGCCAGGAAGCGGGCCGAGGCGCATCTGCGCAGCGCTACTGAACAGATGGAGTTGGCCATTATTGGCACGGAGCTGGGCTTATGGCATCAGGACCCCGAGCGGGGTGATGCGATTCACATGGACAGTCGAGGCTGTTTGCTGTTGGGCCTCACGGTTGAGACTTATCAGGAAACTGGTGGTCTGATGTCGCTGATTCACCCGGATGATGTGGGCGCAGTGAGGTTCGCCTATCAGCAGCATATAGAGGGTAAAACGCCTGGGTATAGCGTTGAATTCAGGGCCAGACACCAGGACGGGCGCTGGATATGGCTGCAAAGTCGGGGGCGAGCCGTACAGGCCAGCCAGAATGGAAAGGTCGTGCGGGTGGCCGGAACCCTCATGGATATTACCGAGCGCAAAAAGTCCGAATTCGTCATCCGCACCCAGCCAACCTTCACCGATGTTCTGACCGGTCTTCCCACACGCAGGCTGCTCATGGACCGTTTGCAGTGTGCACTGGAGGCCAATGTACGCAACAAGCAACATGGCGCGCTGATGCTAGTGGACCTGGAAACTGTCAAGTTTCGCAATGAATCGCTGGGCTATGACCAGGGCAACCGCCTGCTTCAGCAGGTGGCAGAGCGGCTCAAAAGCAGCGTACGTGCGGTGGACACGGTAGCCCGACTCGGTGACGACGAGTTCGTGGTCATGGTTGAAGACCTGAGTATCAATGCAGACTCAGCTCATGAGCAGGCCCGCGTGGTGGGAGAGAAAATTTACTCCGTATTAAACGAACCCTTTGTGCTCGGCGATCAGTCAGTCGCCGGTGCGACCTTGATCGGGACCACGCTTTTCAATGACACCGTTCATTCCTCCAGTGAGGTGCTCAGGCGAGCAGATATGGCTTTGAATCGGGCGCGCGAGAGTGGGCACCATTCGCGCACCTTCACAGCCGGCGCGTGAGGCGGCTGCCGTTATTTACGCAGAATCAACTGACCGCGTATCTCGCCTTTGGGGTTGGCGGCCGTGTGGATATTGGCATACCACTTGCCGGCCAGCAAATCCGCAACCTGAGCCTCTGAAAGCGTCGCCTGCCCCTCGAGCGGGCTTGCGACCGGGCCCTTGAAAGGCAAAACAATTCCGGCGTTATCCCCAACGGGCGCGGGCCCGTGAAAATGGCCGGCCGTGGCCGGGCCACTCAGGTTGGAGAACGAAATCTTCCAGCGAAACAGCCGGGTTTCACGGTTGAGCACGGCGTCAACCCGACCGACGCCATAGGTGCCGACGGCCGGTACCTCGTTCAGACCTGTCATCTGGGTACTGAAGGCCTCCATGTGCGCATCCCTGTCTATCAGGGCGCAGCCCGACGACAGTGACGCAACCGTCAGAACAGCAATCTTGAAAAATCCAACGCGGGCGGGTGATCTGCGGACATTGATACTCATGAAAATTCCTCTCGAAAGGTGTGCAGGAAGCCGGATTCGGTGGCCAACTTGGGGGGCCTGCTCTAAAGAATACCGCAAGTCAGTCAATTTATGGATAAAAATGGCATCTAGCCTTCGTCAATATTACTGAATTAGCTATTTTATTGATAGCAATTGTAAGCACCTTCCTGGCTTTAGAATGAAGCAGTGAACCCTACAAGGATAAACCCGTTGCCCATGATTTTGGCTTTTGACGTGTTCGGCACCGTGGTGGACTGGCATGCGGGCATATCCCGCGAGGTTGAGGCCATCAAGACAGGCGTCAATGGCGACGCGTTCGCGCTGGCCTGGCGGGCGGGGTATCAACCGGCCATGCGCCGGGTGAAATCAGGAGAACTCGCTTGGACGCGTATTGATGAATTGCATCGGATGATTCTGGATAGTATCCTGCCGCAGTTCGGAATGGATGATCTGACGGAATCTCAAAAGCAACATCTGAACAAGGCCTGGCACCGGCTTGATCCGTGGCCGGACGTACTATCGGGTCTGGCACGCCTCAAATCGAAATTCACCCTTTGCACCCTTTCCAATGGCAATTTGGGTTTGCTCACCAACATGGCCAAACGCGCCGGACTTCCCTGGGACTGTGTGTTGTCCGCCGAGGTGTTCCGTGCCTATAAGCCCGATCCGGCAACTTATCTGGGCGTTGCGGGTGTGTTTGATGTGGAACCGGCCAGCGTGATGCTGGTGGCCGCACATCAGGACGATCTGGCGGCTGCACGGGCCTGCGGCCTGCAGACGGCCTACATCGAAAGGCCCGGCGAGTTTGGGCCGAATCAGCCCAAGGATGTATCAGCCGACCCGGCCAACACGCTGCATGCCCGGGATTTTCTACAGCTGGCTGACCAGTTGGGGTGTTGACGCCGATGTACGCAAAATACTTCGGGCTCAAGCAGGACCCCTTTTCCATAGCGCCCAATCCGCAATATCTGTTCATGAGCGAGCACCACCGGGAAGCGCTCGCGCATTTGCTGTTCGGATTGCGTGGCGGCGGCGGGTTTGTGCTTCTGACGGGAGAAATTGGCGCAGGCAAAACCACCGTTTGCAGGTGTTTCCTGGAACAGCTACCAAAACGTTGCAACGTCGCCTATATCTTCAACCCTAAACTGACCGTTAGCGAGTTGCTGAAATCGGTTTGCGACGAGTTTCGTGTGCCCTACGTTGCCAAGGCGTCTGGCACGTCGACGGTGAAGGACTTTATCGACCCGCTGAACGAATTTCTGTTGCGCATGCATGCTGTCGGACAAAACAATGTGCTGATCATTGACGAGGCGCAAAATCTTTCGCCAGACGTGCTGGAGCAGCTGCGTTTGCTGACCAATCTCGAGACCAACGAGCGCAAGCTGTTGCAGATTGTCCTCATCGGGCAGCCAGAATTACGCACCATCCTGGCAGGCAGCAATATGGAACAGCTCGCCCAGAGGGTGATCGCCCGGTTTCACCTGGGGGCTCTGTCACTCAAGGAAACGCGGCAATACATCGCTCACCGCCTGTCCGTGGCGGGCATGCACATGGCGCCTCCCTTTTCTGCCAAGGCCGTGAATCGCATTCATCAACTCTCCCGTGGCGTTCCGCGCCGCATCAACCTGTTGTGCGGTCGCGCCATGCTGGGCGCCTATTCCACCGGCACGACCCAAATCGACGTCGCCATGATCGAAAAAAGTGCCCTGGAAGTGTTCGGCAAGGGCGAAGCGGCGAGACGTTCGCCATGGGCAAACTGGATGACCAGGGTCTCGTCCATGTTCGCTCGCGCTGACCAATCCGGATCGCAAGGCAAACCTCCCGAGCGCAAACGGCGCGTCAGGACCGAAAGCTGACTGTATGTCTTACATTCTGGACGCATTAAAAAAGGCCGATGCCGAGCGCGAACGGGGCGAAGTCCCGGGCATTCATGCCCACCAGGTACCGCATCAGGATTTTCCGAAGGCGCCGTCGAACTCCCTCACTCTGGTGCTGTGGCTGATTGCCGGATTGCTTGCGGTCATTCTGGGCGCCATGGCGTGGCGGGCCAGCACCACAGGTGACCCGGCACCCGTCGCGCAGAGCGTAGCGCCGAAGCCGATCGTCGCAAGCGCCCCTGTAACGCCAGCCAGTCAGGCTGCCTCAGATTTAGTAGCAACCAATACGACTCCCGCGCAAACTGAGGTGACCGGGAAACCCTCGACATCCACCGTCGCCTCCAACCCGAAGGGTGGAGATTCGGTGGCCAAGGATTTGCCTTCAAAGCAGGTGGTTGCTGCAGACAACAAGGAGCCATCCCCGTTGAAAAAGGTGGCGCCCTCCAAGCGGGTAGTTCGCCCAACAGCAAACAAGGAAGCGCCGAAGCAGGAGTCCCCGCCTGTTGCTCCGGAACCGCGAGCAAAGGTCTACGCCATGTCCGCCCTGCCTCAGGACATACAACGGGAGCTGCCCAAGCTGGCAATCAGTGGCGGCACCTACTCTGCCAATCCCGCACAACGGCTCCTGATCGTCAACAACCAGGTCTTTACGGAAAACTCGCAACCCGTACCCGGTATCACGGTAGATGAGATTGGTCAAAACGCGGCCGTGCTGCGCTTCAAAGGCTATCGTTACCGCGTCGCCTACTGAC
>JAHEBY010000394.1 GCA_024642025.1 Comamonadaceae bacterium
GTCTGCGGCATAGTCGGGAAATGCCAGATGGTGCGCGATGCGCGAGGACAGGCCCGGATTACTCTGGAAAAACGTGTCCATGCGGTCCTTGTAGCCCGCCAGAATCACCACCAGATCGTCGCGCTGGTTTTCCATCACCTGCAACAGGATCTCGATGGCTTCCTGCCCGTAGTCGCGCTCGTTCTCGGGGCGATACAAATAGTAAGCCTCGTCAATGAACAGCACGCCGCCCATGGCCTTCTTCAGCACCTCGCGGGTCTTTGGCGCGGTGTGACCGATGTATTGCCCAACGAGATCGTCCCGCGTAACTGCCACCAGATGACCCTTGCGAACATAGCCCAGCCGGTGCAGGATTTGCGCCATGCGCATGGCCACCGTGGTCTTGCCGGTGCCCGGGTTGCCGGTAAAGCTCATGTGCAGGCTGGGCGCCTGCGCGGTCAGCCCCAGATTGATGCGCAACTTGTCAATCACCAATAGAGCTGCAATGTCACGGATGCGGGCCTTCACCGGGGCCAGGCCCACCAGGTCGTCGTCGAGTTCCTGCAGCACCGCTTCAACCTGGGAGTCGGCCAGTACCTGCGCCACCGAGCGTGCGCCGTCCACACTGGGCGCCGATGCTGCGCCTTGCGAAACAGATGCGGTGCCAGACTGTGTGGCGGGTGCGTCTGACGTGGACACGCCCGGGATCGAGTACATCGGTGAATTCATGATTAAAACAGGCTCTAGCCCCCGTGAAATATGCGTTAATAGCTATTTAATTAATAGCGTTCGCCTTCCGGTTTGTTGGCGCCATAGCCGCGCGTGGTGTAGCGCATGGAGCGTCCGTCGACTTCCTGGCGTTCCAGCATGAAGCCCGCTTCGCTTTTTGGGCGATTGACAATAAAGCTCATCACAACCGTTTCCACACCGCGGGTGGAATCAAAGGCCATCATCCGGATGTAGTGGCTCGGAAACGCCTTGCGGCAGGCGTTGAGCTCCATCAGCACGCCAGCGGCGTCTTGCAGGTCAAACATCGGCATGCCGTACATCTCCCAGTACGTGTTGCGCGGGTGTGGGTCGTCGGTGTATTCCACGCTCCAGGCGTAGCCTTTCTTGAGGCCGTACTCGATTTGCATCGAGATCTCGGCGTCCGTCAGGTCTGGCAGAAAACTGAACTGGCCTTGCGTCAGGCGGCCGGTGGGGTTGGTCATCATGATGTGGTTCTCCTGTGTTCAATCGGGTCAGCTGGCGGCGGATGGGGTGACGGCATAGTCGCTGCTGTCGGTCGATGCGTAGTTGAAGCTGATATCGCCCCAGGTATCGAGCGCGGCTTTCAGCGGCGCGCAGGTCTGGGCAGCTTTCTTCAGAATTTCCGGGCCTTCGTTCTTGATGTCTTTGCCCTCATTGCGGGCCTTGACCATGCACTCCAGCGCCACGCGGTTGGCCACGGCGCCGGCCTGGATGCCTTGTGGATGGCCAATGGTGCCGCCGCCAAACTGCAAAATGACGTCATCACCAAACAGGTCGATCAGCTGGTGCATCTGCCCGGCGTGGATGCCGCCCGAGGCGACCGGCATGACCTTTTTCATGTCCGCCCAGTCCTGATCAAAATACAGGCCGCGCGGCAGATCCATCTTGGTGTAGCTGTCGCGGCACACGTTGTAATAGCCTTGCACCGTCATGGGGTCGCCTTCGAGCTTGCCCACGGCGGTACCGGTGTGCAGATGGTCCACGCCAGCCAGACGCAGCCACTTGGCAATCACGCGGAAGCTCACGCCGTGGTTTTTCTGACGCGTGTAGGTGCCGTGACCCGCGCGGTGCATGTGCACGATCATGTCGTTCTTGCGTGCCCAGTTGGCCATGCTCTGAATGGCAGACCAGCCGATCACGAGGTCCAGCATGATCACGACGGACCCGAGTTCTTTGGCGAATTCGGCGCGCTCGTAAATGTCTTCCATGGTTGCACCGGTCACGTTCAGGTAGCTGCCCTTGACCTCGCCGGTCACAGCCTGGGCCTTGTTCACACCGTCCATCACGTAAAGAAAGCGATCACGCCAATGCATGAACGGCTGCGAGTTGATGTTCTCGTCGTCCTTCATGAAATCCAGGCCACCCTTGAGGCCTTCATAGATCACGCGGCCATAGTTGCGCGCTGACAGCCCGAGCTTTGGTTTGGTGGTGGCACCCAGCAGGGGGCGACCAAACTTGTCCAGACGTTCGCGCTCGACCACCAGGCCGGTTGGAGGACCTTTGAAGGTTTTGATGTAGGCCACCGGCAGGCGGATGTCTTCCAGGCGTGCGGCTTTGAGAGGCTTGAACGAAAACACGTTGCCTATCAGACTGGCCGTCATGTTGGAGATCGAGCCCTCCTCAAACAAGATCAGGTCATAAGCCACGTAAGCGAAGTACTGGCCCGGGTTGTTCGGCACCGGGATCACCTTGTAGGCCTTGGCGCGGTAGCTGTCGCAAGCGGTCAGTCGGTCGGTCCACACTACGGTCCAGGTGGCAGTGCTGGATTCGCCCGCCACTGCGGCGGCGGCCTCTTCCGGGTCCACGCCCTCTTGCGGTGTGATTCGGAACAGGCACAGGGTGTCGGTCTCCTTGGGCACGTAGTCGGGCATCCAGTAGCCCATCTGTTTGTATTTCAATACGCCCGCGCTGTAGCGCTTCTTGGCATCGGTAATTTGACCGTCACTCATGACATGCTCCTGTTGGTTTGAAAGCTGCGATGAATTGACTATAAGTACACACTTAAATAAGGTAAATTCACGATTTGTTATTTCTGGATTAAGATTTACTTAATGAAAAATGCGACTTTCAGGCAGCTCCGTGTGTTTGCTGAGGTGGCGCGCCACTTGAGCTTCAGCAAGGCGGCGCAAACGCTGCACCTGACACCCCCGGCGGTCACCATGCAAATCAAGGAGCTGGAGGGGCATGTGGGCCTCGCCCTATTTGAGCGCCGCGGCAGGCAGGTGTCGCTGACCACGGTGGGTGAATACCTTCTCGTCTACGCGCGCAAGATGCTCGCCACACTCAAGGATGT
>JAHEBY010000050.1 GCA_024642025.1 Comamonadaceae bacterium
CGCCAGACACGGTACCGGTAATGGTTTGCCAATATTGAAGCAGGTCTTGCATGGTGCAAAGTCCGGGCTACGCGCCCTGCAAATGAGACTCGATTGCCATCATCATTACATCCTGAATAGCCCGAACCGGGTTTCGGCTATGGGCGCGTTGCGCGATGCGCTCAAGCCCAGTGCCAGTACCCGGCGCGTATCGGCCGGGTCAATCACGCCATCATCCCAAAGCCGCGCTGTCGCATAGTACGGGTGCCCCTGGCTTTCGTATTGGCGTCGGATTGGCGCCTTGAACGCCTCTTCTTCTTCCATGCTCCACTGGCCGCCCTTGCCCTCGATGCCGTCGCGCTTGACCGTCGCCAGCACCCCTGCCGCCTGCTCGCCGCCCATCACCGAGATGCGCGCATTGGGCCACATCCACAGAAAGCGCGGGCCGAAGGCGCGGCCACACATACCGTAATTTCCTGCTCCAAAGCTGCCGCCAATGATGACAGTGAATTTCGGCACGGCGGCTGTGGCAACCGCCGTCACCATCTTGGCGCCGTTGCGGGCAATGCCCTCGTTTTCGTATTTTCGGCCCACCATGAAGCCAGTGATGTTCTGCAGAAAGACAAGCGGAATTTTGCGTTGGCAACACAGTTCGATGAAGTGCGTGCCTTTGAGCGCGGACTCACTGAACAGGATGCCGTTGTTCGCAATGATGCCCACCGGCATGCCTTCGATTTGCGCAAATCCGCAAATCAGTGTGGTTCCATAGCGCGCCTTGAATTCGTCAAACACGGATTCGTCCACGATGCGGGCAATGATTTCCCGCACATCAAACGGCTTTCGGGTATCGACCGGAATCACGCCATAGAGCTCATTTGCTACATATTTAGGAGCTATCAACGAAGCATTGACGGGGGCTAATGGCTTATTTTTATTCAAATTTTGCACAATTTGCCGCGCAATGGCCAGCGCATGCAGGTCGTTTTGCGCCAGGTGGTCCACCACGCCGGACAGGCGCGTGTGTACATCGCCGCCGCCCAGGTCTTCTGCGCTCACCACCTCGCCTGTGGCGGCCTTCACCAGCGGCGGGCCACCCAGAAAAATCGTGCCCTGGTCCTTGACGATGATGCTTTCATCGCTCATGGCCGGCACGTAGGCGCCGCCCGCCGTGCAACTGCCCATCACCACGGCAATCTGCGCAATGCCCTCGGCACTCATGTTGGCCTGATTGAAAAAGATGCGGCCAAAGTGATCGCGGTCGGGAAACACATCGTCCTGGTTCGGCAGGTTGGCACCGCCCGAATCCACCAGGTAAATGCACGGCAGCCGGTTTTGCTGCGCCACTTCCTGCGCCCGCAGATGTTTCTTCACCGTTATCGGGAAGTAGGTGCCGCCTTTGACGGTGGCATCGTTGCACACAATCATGCAGTCCACGCCGCTGACCCGGCCAATCCCCACAATAACGCCAGCACAGGGGGCGCTGTCGCTGCCGTCCTTGTCAGGGTACATGCCCATCGCGGCCAGCGGGCTGAGCTCCAGAAACGGCGTACCCGGGTCCAGCAGCATGTGCACGCGCTCGCGCGGCAGAAGCTTGCCCCGTGCCGTGTGCCGCGCGCGGGCAACCTCGCCGCCGCCATTCTGCGCGCTCGCAATTTGGATATTGAGATCGGCTACCAAAGCCCGCATCGCTTCGGCATTGGCCTGAAAGTCCGCCGCGCGGGGGTTGAGTTGGGTCTGCAGAACGGGCATATCGTATTTCTCGGGCAGCGGGCGGCGATTGGAGTCGGTTAGCGTGGGGCCAAGTGTCAGGTTCTGGCTATTGTGGTCTATTTTTAGTTGACGTTTACGTAAACGTCAACTAAGCGCCCAGCATCTCGGGCAAATCAGTCATCCGGGTAAACACATGGTGCGCGCCCGCCGCCCGCAGGGCCGCCGCATCCACATGCAACGTGGTGGCCGGTGAATAGGCAAAAACGGTAGCGCCCGCTGCCACACCCGCCGTCACGCCAACCACGGTGTCCTCCACCACCGCGCAGCGTGCGGCTGGCACGCCCAGCGCTGCGGCAGCGGCCAGATACACATCGGGGAAGGGTTTGGAGCGCGGGGTTTCATAGCCGCTGAAAATCCGCCCGTCAAAAAAGCGGATCAGCTCAAGCTTGCGCAGCATCAACTCCACCTTGAACCGATCTGCGCCGGATGCACAGGCAATGCGCCCGCCGTGATGCTGGTGCACACGTTGCAGCGCGTCCTGTATGTCGGGTATAGCGGTGAGGCGCTCGGTCAGCGCTTCATTGCGACGCCGCTGAAAACTGACAAGCCAGTCTTCGCTCACGACAAAGCCGGTTTGCTGTTGGATCAAGTCGGCCTCATCACGCACCGTCTTGCCAACGAACAGGCGCATGCACTCTTCCACGGTCAGTGTCCAGCCCAATTCATGCAGCATGTCCCGTAACACCGAGTTGGTGATGGGTTCGCTGTCGACCAGCACGCCATCGCAATCGAACAGGACCGCGTCAAACCCGCTCATGCGTCACCTTTTGCAGGTGCCACGCCAGCGGCTGCCTTCGCCGCCTTGCGTTCGGCCAGCGTCTCAACGGGAGCCCCCTGCTTGGTCCATTCGGTGAAGCCCCCATGAACATGTGCCACGTTGGTCATGCCCATGTCCTTGAGGGTTTTTGCAGCCAGCGCACTGCGCAAGCCACCGGCGCAAAACAGCACGTATTCCTTGCCCTCGTCGCCAAATACGGGTTTGAAATATGGCGAGTCAGGGTCCACCCAAAACTCCAGCATGCCACGAGGTGCGTGAATGGCGCCCGGCACCGTGCCTTCGCGCTCCAGCTCGCGCGCATCGCGAATGTCCACCAGCTGCAGCGTTGCGTCGCCCAAGCGCGGCACCACCTGCTGCACGCTGTAAGTGGTGATTTGGGCGATGGCTTCGTCAACCAGCTGGCGGTGTCCTCGGGTGATGGGCATGCAGGTGTCTCCTTGGATGGTCATGCAGACTGGAACTTCAGCCATTTGACTGCCCAATTATCAGCCTGTAACAAATAGCGCTTAAGCTTGAAGCCTTGTCCCGCAACAACTACAGACAACCGGCATGAGCGTACGCAATCTGGATTCCCTGTTCGACCCCGCTTCGGTGGCAGTGATCGGCGCGTCCGGGCGCCCCGCCAGCGTGGGCGCCACCGTCTGGAACAACCTGCTCCAGGCCGGTTTCAAGGGCCCCGTCTACCCCGTCAACCCGAAATACAGCGCCTTTGGCGAGCACCGCGTCTATGACTCGGTAGCAGCGCTGCCCGAGGTGCCTGAGCTGGCCGTAATCTGCACACCACCAGCCACTGTGGCGGGCTTGGTACGAGAGCTGGCCGAGCGTGGCACGCACGCCGCCATTGTGTTGACGGCTGGGCTTGATGCGACCCAGAAGCAGGCCATGCTGGATGCCGCGCGGCCGCATCTGCTGCGCCTGTTGGGGCCAAACTGCATCGGCCTGTTATCGCCGCACGCGGGCCTGAACGCCAGCTTTTCGCATATCAATGCCAAAAAGGGTGAGCTGGCGTTTGTCTCGCAATCCGGCGCGCTGGTGACTGCCATGCTGGACTGGGCCGACGCGCAGCACATCGGGTTCTCCCACTTTGTGTCGCTCGGCGAGCATGCCGACGTGGACTTTGGCGACATGCTCGACTACCTCGCAACCGACATCCACACCCGGGCGATTTTGCTATACATCGAGTCCATCGAAGCACCGCGCAAGTTCATGTCGGCGGCTCGGGCAGCAGCGCGCAACAAGCCGGTTATCGTGGTCAAGGCCGGTCGCTCGGCCCAGGGGCAAAAGGCCGCGGCGTCCCACACCGGCGCGCTGGCCGGGTCTGACGATGTCTACGACGCCGCCATTGCCCGTGCCGGCATGTTGCGCGTAAACACGCTGCAGGAGCTGTTTCTGGCGGCCGAAACCCTGACCCGCTGCCGTGCTGCAGGTGGCGACGCCTTAACTGTGCTGACCAACGGCGGCGGCGCGGGCGTGATGGCGGCTGACGCCGCTGCTGCACAAGGTGTATCGCTCGCCCAGCTGCCAACGCCAACGCTGGAAAAACTCAACGCCGTGCTGCCTGCCAACTGGTCGGGCGGCAACCCGGTAGACATCATTGGCGACGCGCCCGTGCAGCGCTACGTGCAGGCGCTGGAGATTCTGGCTGCGGAGCCCGCCAGCGGCACGATTCTGTTCATTCAGGCGCCCACGGCCATCGTGCCCAGCTCCGATATCGCGCGCGCGCTGGTTCCGATAGCGAGCCCGCCGGACGGTCAGTTGAGGCCACGCCTGATGAGCTGCTGGCTTGGTGGAAACGCAGTACAGGATGCGCGCGAACAATTCAAGGACGCTGGCATTGCCAGCTTCGACACTCCCGAGGAAGCCGTGCAGGCGCTGGCCATGCTGCAAGCTTACGAGCGCAACCAGACGGAGCTGATGCAGGCGCCACCGGCCCGCACGGCGCGCCAGGAGCCCGACCGCGCCGCGGCACGAGAGCTGGTGAAGGCTGCGCTGGCCAGTGGCCAGGAGCTCTTGACCGAGCCACAGGCTAAGGCACTACTGGACGCCTACAGGATCCCTGTTGTTACTACAAATATAGTAGCTGCTGACGCAGATCTGGCGGGGGCTGAGGCCGAAAAAATGGGCTTTCCTGTGGTCATCAAGATTTTGTCAGAACAAATATCTCACAAGTCGGACGTGGGTGGCGTGGCGCTGAATCTGGACACGGCATCCGCCGTGCGGGAGGCGGCGCGCAGCATGCTGGCGCGTGTCAAAGCGCTGCGGCCAGACGCGGTGGTGAAAGGCTTTACCGTGCAATCCATGGTGCGCCGCTTGCAGGCGCAGGAAGTCATCGTGGGCGCCACGATTGACCAGGTTTTTGGCCCCATCATCCTGTTTGGGCAGGGCGGCACGGCCGTTGAAGTGATGGCTGACCGCGCGGTGGCCTTGCCGCCTTTAAACGTGCCGCTGGCCCGGGCGCTGGTGGCCCGAACCCGCATCTCCAGGCTGCTCAAGGGCTGGCGCGACACGCCCGCTGTGGACGAAGACGCCCTGCTGTCGGTGCTGCTGGCCACTTCGCAAATGCTGGCCGACCTGCCTGAACTGGCGGAGCTGGACATCAACCCACTGGTGGTCAACCACGAAGGCGCAGTTGCGCTGGACGCCCGCGTGCGGCTGAGCGCCAAGTGCCCTGCTGGCGCGCCGCACTTTGCCATCCGGCCCTACCCGGTGGAGCTGGCTGAAGCCGTGGACTGGCATGGCACACGTCTTGAAATGCGCCCGATTCGCCCTGAAGACGAGGCCCTGCACGTCGAGTTTCTGGAGAGCCTTGAACCTGAAGACGTGCGCATGCGGGTCTTTTACAGCCGCCGCACCATGGAGCGAAGTGAGCTGGCCCGGCTGACGCAAATCGACTACACCCGCGAAATGGCCTTTGTCGCCATAGCACCGGGGCCGGACGGCCAGCCGCAAACGCAAGGCGTCGTGCGGGCCATGATTGACCCGGACAATATTTCCGCCGAGTTTGGCATCGTCGTGCGCTCCAACCTCAAGGGCCGCGGCCTTGGCCAGTTGCTGATGAACAAGCTGATCATCTATCTGCGCAGCCAGGGCACCCGGCGCCTTGTGGCTACCGTGCTGCGCGAAAACCACCGCATGTTGAAGCTGGCGCGGGATTTGGGGTTTCAGGACGAGGCCGGTCTGGATGAGGCGGGCCAGCGAGACCACAGCACACGCGCCATTTTCATGGACCTGCAGACTCCGTCATGATGTTGGGTTTGACGTTGCCAGCGCCCGCTGGATGATGATTTTCTGCACGTCGCTCGTGCCTTCGTAAATCTGGCACACGCGAACATCGCGGTAGATGCGCTCTACCGGAAAATCGCGCACATACCCATAGCCACCCAGCGTCTGGATGGCTGCGCTGCACACTTTCTCAGCCATTTCGCTGGCAAACAGCTTGGCCATGGCGGCCTCTTTCAGGCAGGGCAAATCCGCATCGCGCATGGCTGCCGCATGCCAGATCAGCTGGCGTGCCGCTTCGAGTTGCGTGGCGCACTCGGCCAGCCGGAAACCCACCGCCTGATGATTGAAAATGGTCTGGCCAAAGCTCTCCCGCTGTTTGGCATAGTCCAGCGCCACCTCAAACGCGCTGCGCGCCATGCCCAGGCTCTGCGCGGCGATGCCAATGCGGCCACCTTCGAGGCCACCCAGCGCAATCCTGTAGCCCTCGCCCTCCGCACCAATCAGGTTTTCGACTGGCACGCGGCAGTTGTCAAAGTTGATCTGCGCCGTGTCGCTCGAATGCTGGCCGAGCTTGTCTTCGAGTCGCGCCACCTGATAGCCCGGCGCGGTGGTGGGCACCAGAAACGCGCTCATGCCCTTCTTGCCCGCGCCCTTGTCGGTCACGGCAATGACGATGGCCACATCGCCATGCTTGCCGCTGGTGATGAACTGCTTGACGCCGTTGATCACGTAGCCATCACCGTCCTTACGGGCCGTGGTTTTCAGCGCCGAAGCATCCGAACCCACATGCGGCTCGGTCAGACAAAACGCGCCCAGCATCTCGCCCTGCGCGAGCGGCGTGAGCCATTGCTTTTTTTGCTGCGCGTTGCCGTATTTGAGAAGAATCGCGTTGACCGGGCAGTTGGTCACGCTGATGATGGTGCTGGTGCCACCATCGCCCGCGGCGATCTCTTCGAGCACCAGCGCCAGCGTCACGTAATCCAGATTGGCGCCACCAAACTCTTCGGGCACGCAAATGCCGTAAGCACCCAGCCCCGCCAGGCCTTTGAGCGCCTCGCGCGGAAAGTAGTGCTCCTTGTCCCACCGCGAAGCCTGTGGCCACAACTCGGCGCGGGCATAGTCGCGCACCGCGTCACGAATCATGATTTGGTCTGAGTTAAGTATCAAATTGGCCTCCAGCCCCCGTCCGATTTACGCTATTAGCTACTGTTGTTATAGCATTTCGATGGCCAGCGCGGTCGCTTCGCCGCCACCAATACACAGCGTGGCGATGCCTCTTTTCAGTCCGCGCGCCTTGAGCGCATGCAACAGCGTCACCATGATGCGCGCACCACTGGCGCCAATCGGGTGACCCAGCGCGCAGGCGCCGCCGTTCACATTGACGATGTCGTGGGGGAGGCCCAACTCATGCATCAGCGCCATGGGCACCACCGCAAACGCCTCGTTGACTTCCCACAAATCCACGTCTTTCACCTGCCAGCCGGTTTTGGCCAGCAGCTTCTGAACCGCACCCACTGGCGCCGTGGCAAACCAGTTGGGCTCCCGAGCGTGCACGGTGTGGGCCACAATGCGGGCCATGGGCTTGACATTGAGCTTGCCTGCGGTCTCGGCGCGCATCATCACCATGGCAGCCGCGCCGTCGTTGATGGACGAACTGCTGGCCGCCGTAACCGTGCCGTCTTTTTTGAACGCAGGCTTGAGCGTGGGAATTTTGTCCAGCTTGATCTTGCCCGGGCCTTCGTCAATGCTGACCTGCACGTCGCCGGTTCGGGTTTTGACGGTTACCGGCGTGATTTCCGCCGCAAAAGCACCAGACTGGGTGGCCGCCTGTGCGCGCTGCACGCTGGTTGTGGCGAACTGGTCTTGTTGTTCGCGGGTGAACTTGTATTTGGCCGCGCAGTCTTCGCCAAAGGTGCCCATCGAGCGGCCAGCTTCGTAGGCGTCTTCCAGGCCATCGAGCATCATGTGATCCATCACGCGGTCATGGCCAATGCGAATGCCGGTGCGCCCTTTGGGCAGCAGGTGCGGCGCGTTGGTCATGCTTTCCATGCCACCGGCCACCAGCACATCGGCGCTGCCGGAAAGCAACATGTCGTGCGCAAACATGGCGGCCCGCATGCCCGAGCCGCACATTTTGGACAGCGTGACCGCCCCCGCGCTGATGGGCAGGCCGCCCTTGAACGCGGCCTGTCGGGCGGGCGCCTGACCCTGACCTGCCATCAGGCAATTGCCAAAAATCACCTCATCGACGATTTCGGGCTTGAACGAAGAGCCCTTTGCTGCGCGATCCAGCGCGGCCCGGATGGCCGCACCACCCAGATCGTGCGCTGCGAGCGACGCGAAGTCGCCCATGAAACTGCCCATGGGCGTGCGGGCGGCGCTGACGATGACAACAGGATTGGAAGGTGTGGAGTTCATGTGACAGGCTGAGTTGAAAGTTGAGATGGCGCGTCGGAGAGCGCGGGGGTGCTGGCTTTGGCCGTGGCAAACCGCTTCTCCTGCTCATACGGAAAAACGTCAAACACATGGCCTTCTGAAATGCGCTCTTTGTGGGCCTGCCAGAAGCTGGCATCCAGCAGGTCGGCATGGTGCTTCATGAATACCTCGCGCACCGCCGTGTTGCCCAGCAGGAAGGGACCAAACGTCTCGGGAAACACGTCCCTGGGGCCCACGCTGTACCAGACTTCACCGCTCATTTCGTCTTCTTCAGTGCGTGGCGCGGGCACCTTGCGGAAGTTGCAGTCGGTGATGTACTCGATCTCGTCGTAGTCGTAAAACACCACTTTGCCGTTGCGGGTGATGCCAAAGTTTTTCCACAGCATGTCGCCCGGAAAGATGTTGGCGGCCACCAGGTCCTTGATGGCGTTGCCATACTCCACCACGCCACGCTCAATCTGCACTTTGGCCTGCAGCGCCTTTGGAGATTGCGCATTGGGGTCAGCGCCGCCCGCATCAAACGCCTCCTGCAGGTAGATGTTGAGCGGAATCATGCGCCGCTCGATATACACGTGCTTGATGATGACTTCCAGCTTGCCATCGGCATCCCGGTCGCTGATTTCAAGCTGGCTGGGCGCAAACTTCTCGATTTCGGCAATCAATTCGTCATCGAATCGCTCACGCGGGAACGCCACTTCGCTGTATTCCAGCGTGTCAGCCATGCGGCCAACACGATCATGCTGTTTGACCAGCAGGTACTTTCCCTTGATCTGCTCGCGCGTGGTGTCTTTTTGCGGTGGGTAGTAGTCCTTGATGACCTTGAACACATACGGAAAGCTCGGCAAATCAAACACCAGCATCACCATGCCCTTGATGCCGGGCGCAATACGGAACTTGTCGGTCGAATGCCTCAGGTGATGCAAAAAATCCCGGTA
This sequence comes from Comamonadaceae bacterium, assembly GCA_024642025.1. Classification (GTDB taxonomy): domain Bacteria; phylum Pseudomonadota; class Gammaproteobacteria; order Burkholderiales; family Burkholderiaceae_C; genus Egaibacter. The sequence goes on from JAHEBY010000050.1 coordinate 9,121, forward strand.
AAACAGGGTTTTGCCCTGCTTGGCCAAGCCGAGCGCGTTGTAAATTTCGTTGCGTGGCTTGCGCGGCATCATGCTGCGCAGAAATTGCACATAGGCGGACGGGATTTCCATGTCGACCATGAAGTAGGCTCGCGCAAAGCTGAACAGAATCAGCAGATCGTCTTCACCAAACAACGCGGCATCGATGGCAAGCCGATCACCCGCGGCGGTATGAAGAATCGGCAATGCAAACGGGAATTCGTTGAATCCGTTGATCAGCTTGCCCACAATGTAGGCGCCTTTATTGCGAAAGAACAAGCTGGACAGCACCTGCACCTGAAAATTGGCGCGCAGCTTGGCGTCGCCCAGCAGCGCGTTCATGGCGTCTGCCACGAGGCCCGCGTCGCGGCCCAAGTCTTCAAATTCGCGTCGCAGGTCAAAGTCTTTTGCCATCCTCGCAACCACGTCGTGCATGGCGCCCTGCTTGGGGTAATAGGCCCGAAATGTCGGTCGGGCCTCGGGCTCGGTGTCTTCGATGTATTCGGTGCTCACGGCCGGACGCACAAAGATGAAGTCGTTGTGAAAGTGAGTCCGGTGCAGGATTTTGGTGGTGACCGAGTTGAAGAACGTCTCGGCCAGCTCTGGCTGGTGATGGTTCACCAGGAGGCCGATGTAATGCAGCTTCACCTGCTGCCAGATGTCCATGGGCTGCTCACCGGCCTTGTATTCGCGCTCAAGTCGTCTGGAGCACTCTTTGACTCTGAGGTCATAAAACTCGATGCGCTCGCGCTGGGCGCGCTGCTGACCGCGCCAGTCTGCTGTTTCAAACCGGTGCTTGGCGCGGGCCGATTCGGTACGAAACAACTGGTAATGGCGGTTGAAGCCATCCATCATCGCCTTGGCAATGTCATAGGCGACCGTTGAGTCGAGCCGCTGCGGAAACAGGTTTGCTACCATTTAAATAGCTATTAGCGCACTATGGACGAGGGCTGGAGGCCGAAATGGCATGAATTGCGGCCAGGTACATGCTTTCCAGCTGGTCCACGCCCGACACTGAAATCGCCAGATCCTGCAGCAGGCCATCGTGCAGGCCATACACCCAGCCATGTACCTGCACTTTTTGGCCACGCGCCCAGGCGTCGAGCATCACGGTGGACTGGCACACATTCACCACTTGCTCCACCACATTGAGCGCCACCAGCGCATCATGCCGCTTGTCGGGCGCAAGGGCCTCCAGCAACGTGCGGTGCCGATCCCGCACATCCTGAATGTGACGCAACCAGTTGTCGGCCAGCCCCACGCGCACCCCCTGCAGCGCAGCCTGCACGCCAGAGCAGCCGTAGTGGCCCACCACCATCACATGCTCTACCTTGAGCATCTCCACGGCAAATTGAACGGTAGACAGCGCGTTCAGATCCGAATGCACCACCACGTTGGCCACGTTGCGGTGCACAAACACCTCGCCAGGCTCCAGCCCCGTGATCTGGTTGGCCGGCACCCGGCTGTCCGAGCAGCCAATCCACATGTACTTCGGGCGCTGCTGGCTGGCGAGTTGGGTAAAAAACCCGGGCCGCTCCCGCTCCATCTGGGCGGCCCAGGCGCGGTTGTGGGCAAACAGTTCTTGAATGGTCAGCATTTGGCTATTGTGTGGGGGAAGTGTGTGGGTGAAGTGGTTGGTGCTTTACATCGTTTCGGCAAACAATTCCCGCCCGATCAGCATGCGGCGGATCTCGCTGGTGCCGGCACCAATTTCGTAAAGTTTGGCGTCGCGCCACAAGCGGCCCAGCGGATATTCGTTGATGTAGCCGTTACCACCAAAAATCTGCACGCCCTCGCCGGCCATCCAGGTCGCCTTCTCGGCACACCACAGGATGACTGATGCACAGTCTTTGCGGATCTGACGGACGTGCTCCGCACCCAGCAGGTCGAGGTTTTTGGCAACCGTGTAGGCAAATGAGCGACCGGCCTGCAATACAGTGTACATGTCGGCAACCTTGCCCTGAATCAGCTGAAATTCGCCGATGCTTTGCCCAAACTGCTTGCGGTCATGGATGTAGGGCAACACGTTGTCCATCACCGATTGCATGATGCCCAGTGGTCCGCCGGTGAGCACCGCACGCTCGTAGTCGAGGCCACTCATCAGTACTTTTGCGCCACTGTTGAGGCCGCCCAGCACGTG
>JAHEBY010000395.1 GCA_024642025.1 Comamonadaceae bacterium
GTTCGTCAACCCTTCTGCTCTCGTGCGGGACATTCTGCTGGCCACTGGTCTTGGCGACAGCGCGCTGCTGGAGTCCGCCAGCTTTGGCGAATGGGACACCGCGGGCGAAGGCCTTGCAGGCGCTGCCGGGCTGAAGCTGGGCGACATCCTGCTGCAGATGGGCTTCGCCACCGAAAAGGAGCTGATTGCCGCCTCGGCAGCGCAGGCGAGCAGCAACAAGCGCCTGGGCAAAATTCTGGTGGAGACCGGCATCATCACTGACAATGAGTTGCTCGCCGCATTGAGCCGACAACTCAACATCCCTCACATTTCGCTTCGGGCGGGACTTTACGAAAGCGCTGTCGCCGCCCTCGTCCCCAGGGAAGCTGCACGGAGGCTGGAAGTACTGCCCATGTTCAAGGTGCGCGACACCCTGACGCTGGCTACGACAGACCCGCAGGCCATTCCCGCGCTGGACGAGGTTCAGGACATTACCGGCTGCAGGCTGCAACTGGTACTGGTCAAACGCGAAGAGATCCTCAAACATCAGATTGATGCCTACAGCGGCAATGACATGGCGCCCGAACTCATCGGGAATGCGGCCACAGACCTTGAACTGGTCGAGCAGGAACAGACCAACCACACCCTGATCGACGAGATGGCTGGCGGCAGCCCGGTCATCAACCTGGTCAACGGACTCATTCAGCGCGCCGTTCGCGATGGGGCCAGCGACATCCATATTGAAAGCGGGCGAAACCGCTCGGTCGTCCGCTTTCGCATCGATGGCCTGCTGTACGAGGTCATGTCCACGCGGGCCGATCTGCATCCCGCCATTGTTTCGCGCCTCAAGGTCATGGGCAATCTGGATATTGCCGAGCGGCGCCTTCCACAGGATGGCCGCATGCAGGTGATGACCCAGGGCCGCAATGTCGATTTGCGATTCAGCTCCCTGCCCGGCATTTATGGCGAAAAAGTTGTCCTGCGCGTGCTGGACAAAAACCAGTCGATCCTGGATGTTGACAAACTCGGCATGAGCCCGCCCAACCTGTCCACGTTGAAGACGCTGCTCGGCCGCAGCCACGGTCTTATTCTGGTCACCGGGCCAACCGGCAGCGGAAAAACCACCACACTTTATGCATCCGTCAACAAGCTCAAAAGTGTCGAGAAAAATATCGTCACCATTGAAGACCCGGTGGAGTATCAGCTGGACGTGATCAACCAGAACCAGGTCAACGAGGCTATTGGTCTGTCGTTTGCCCGGATGTTGAAGCATGTCCTGCGACAGGACCCCGACATCATCATGGTGGGAGAAATTCGCGACCGGGAGACTGCCGAAATCGCCGTGCAGGCCGCATTGACTGGCCATCTGGTGTTGTCGACGCTGCACACCAATGATGCGGTGGGGGCCCTGGCCCGCATGATGGATATGGGCGTCGAACCCTATCTGCTTTCGTCCGCGCTAGCTGGCGTTGTCGCGCAGCGCCTGGTGCGTGGTGTATGCCCCACCTGCACAACCACCTTTCTGCCAGCCCCCGAAATGGCAACCAAATACAACTGGCCCCAGGGAACGCGCCTGACCCGAGGCCGCGGCTGCCCTGCCTGCTATGACTCCGGCTACAAAGGACGTTTGGGCATACACGAAATCATAGAGTCCACCGACGCGCTACAACGCCTGATGGCCAAGAACCCGACCAAAGACGAGTTACAGGCCTTCACCAAGGCGGAGGGTTATCGCACCTTGTTTGACGACGGCCTGCGCTGCGCACTGGACGGCCGCACAACCATTGAAGAAGTAGCCCGCGTGGTCCACGCCAGCTAGTTGTCATGGCGATAGAAATCAGTCAAACCAAGCCGGCCGGGAAACCAGACGCGCCCGGCGCCAACGCCAAACCGGGCAAGCCCGCCAGACGCAGCCTGAACATGGAAATCCGGTTTGGGGCGCCGCGCATCAGCATCGACCAGCGCATGGTGTTTACCGAGCGCCTGTCGTTGCTGCTGGAGACCGGCGTCAATTTGCTGGAAGCGCTCAGAGCCATGCAATTGCAGACGGGCGAGTCCTTGCTGGCTGGCATCATCGAGTCGCTGGCCGACACGATCAGCGAGGGTAAAAGCTTCTCAGTGGCGCTAGCGCTCCACCCAGAAACATTTTCCAGCACCTATATCAGCCTCGTGGCGGCGGGCGAAGCAGGCGGCTTTCTGCCGCAGGTGCTGGAGCAACTGCTCAGGATGGACGAGAAAAACAGCCAGCTGCGCAGCAACATTGTCTCGGCACTGTCCTACCCGGCCTTTCTTATCGTGTTTTCTGTTGCCGTCGTGATTTTTGTGCTGGTGGTTATCTTCCCAAAATTCGAAGCCCTGTTTGCATCCATCAAAGACCAGCTCCCCATCACCACCGTGATTCTGATGGCTTTATCGGCTGCGGTCCGTCAATATTGGTATTTCATCGTGGCCGGATTCGGCGCCATTGCGTGGCTCACACTGACATGGTTCAAAAGCACGGGCGGGAAGCGGGCCATGGACCAGCTCAAGATGCGTTTCCCGGTATTGAAGGACATTTATGCACAGATCTACCTGAGCCAGACGCTCAGCGTCCTGGGGTTGTCGCTGTCCAACGGCGTGCCAATCACCATCGCCCTCAAGGCCTGCCAGGGCGTGGTCACCAATTCAATATTCAATCAGTTCCTGGAAGGCGTGCGCACCCACGTCAATGAAGGGCGCGGCATCGCCGTCGGCTTTGCCGAATCCCCCATCGTGCCGCCCATGGTGCGCCAAATGGTGGCCACAGGCGAACAAACCGGCAACCTCGGGCTGGTGATGACCCGCGTGTCCGCTTTTTATGAACGGGAACTGGCCAAACGCATTTCGCTGCTGTCAAAAGCAGTGGAGCCCATCATGCTCATCGTCATGGGCGTGGTCGTGGGCCTGATCGTCGTTTCGTTGATATTGCCGATCTTCAAGCTCTCACGCGCCGTTCATTGAGTCCAAACCGTGAAATAAGCCCATTTTTCACCACCTTTTTCC
>JAHEBY010000396.1 GCA_024642025.1 Comamonadaceae bacterium
GTGATGATGCCGGCACCGTCGCCCTGAACGAACTACTCAGGTTACCGGGGACGGTCTGGCGTGCCCGCAAACGCTTCGGGATACAGGCGGTTCAGTATGCGCGTGGTGGTTTCGACCAGGTTGGCGCTCAGGTCGGCGACTAATTGATCAGGGGCGCGTTTGCCGTGCGCAGCGCTCCAGATCTCAGCCAGCACAGATTTTTGGCTGGCCAGCTCGGTTTCAACTTCCTGCTGCCAGAAGGCGGGTGCTTCGGATTCAACAAAATCCCCTCGGCCACGCCCAAAGTGGGCTACCGCGAGGTAGCGCAACAGCCCGGCGGTCAGCAACTCGTGAAGAAAGGTGTCCGAGAACTCGACACGGGCGTCCTTGCGGTCGGTGGTGGCGTTAAAGACCGATGCCGCACCGGCAAATGTCATGGCCCCGACTATGCCGCCAATCAGGGCACCAGCGCCAAACGTCAGCCCGCCAGCCATCAGGTCGGCCGACAGCCCGGTCGCAGCGCCCGAAATGGCGGCGCCAATCAGGCTGGCCTGTTTGCGGTCGACCGGCGCGCGCACCACAAAACCCTTGAGTACCCTTTCGTTGATGGTTTTGGCTTCTCCTGCATCCAGGCGATGCAGTTTGAGCAGGCCGGCGGTGGTGGCCAGTGTGGCGTCATTCAGGCGCGTCATCATGGCGGTCATGGCCTTGTTCTGGCGCCGCTGGTCGCGCGCCTTGTTCAGGCCCACCACGCTCAAGACGGCACCCAGCACGGCCCCCTGCTCGACCTCGATCGGCTCGCTATCGCCCGCGGCTTGAATGATCTGCTTCGCGACAAGCTCCATCGCAGCCTGTAAACGTGATTCGTTTTGGCGTTCCCAGACCGCCTGCAAGCGGGCATAACCAGCCTGCTTGCCGGGTGCAATCAGGTTCGCGATGGCCTGGTAAAAAACGCGCTCATGCACCCAGCAGCGCGCAAAGGCATCGAGCGCCAGCACGTCACGCACAACGGGGTAAGCGCCCAGGTAGGCTTCCCAGCGTTTGTGTTCGGCTTGCTCCTGCTCGAATGGGCGCGGCGGGCCCATCTGGTTGAGCAGCACAACCACGGGCTTGGCCATCCATTGAAGGATTTTCATCTCGGGCGCAAGGTAACCGGCATCTTTCGGGTCTTCCGAAGAATTGACGAGATACAACACCACATCAGCCGAATCGCGTACCGTGCGCACCGCTTGCTGGCCCAGCCAGAAACTGCGGTCGCGGTAGCGGTCTACGACCTCACTCAGAAACCAGCCGATGGGATTGCCAGACTGGCTTAGCCGCTTGTACAGGCGCACCGAATCACCAAAACCAGGCGTGTCCCACAGCAACAACTCGTCGTGAACCTCGGTCTTGAGCAATGGGTGCGACTCAGACAGCTGCGTCACATGTGGGGCATCGCGCACTTCCCCCACGTCCACACCCACCAGCGTGCGAGCCAGCGTGGTTTTTCCGGCATTGGTGTGCGAGACCAGCGCGAACTGAATCTTCGTGGGCACTGGATTCGCTTGCGTTGAATTCATGAAGGCTTGGCCAGATTCACGACGTGAATCGCCACATGGTGCAGGTCGCAAAACTGGCGCCACAGGGCGATGCGCTCGGCCAGGCGCTTTTGGCTTGCGGCCTGCTGCCCCATGCGCTCGGCGTAGGCGGACTCATCAACCACAACCGCAACGTCACCCTGCGTTGCCTGCAACAGATGGTCAATAAACGCCCCATGATTTTCTTTCTCGGGCGTGGCATTCAGGTTGAACAAGGCAACAGTAAGTACCGTACCCGCGTCGCGCTCGGACTGGTCACTGGGCAGTTCCGTCGGGTCCTCACCATAAGGCATGTCGCTGTGGAGCTGCACGCGAGCCTCGTCACCAAGCAGCGTGCGCGCCACCGGGGCAAGGCACGAGTTTCGAGTCTCATCGACCGTAAAACCGTACGGAAAGACCCGCAAGACGGCAGGCACCGCGGGCCCCAGCTTGTCCGTGAGTTTGCGAAAGTAGGCGTCGTCCAGATTGAGCGGGAAATTCCGTTGCAGCTTCAGCTCCTGCCAGCGAGCCGCCAGCGCCAACAGCAGACGCGGCACCACCACCACCAGGACAAGCGTGCCCGCATACAGGTGCACCCAGCGCGCTCCGCTTGCGACCGTGGACGTGGCGCTCACGTTCAAAGCCTGTATCTCCTCCATCGAAAAGCCTGCCAGCCCAAACACAAAGCGGGCCGGCGCGAACAGCCACATCAAGAGGCTATGCACCTGCTGCGCGTCCAGAAACGTGCTTTCCCACCCGGCCTGATAGCGCGACAAAAGCCCCCGGACATACAGCGACGTCACGGCCCCCAGAGCAAACAGCACCGCGCCAAGGTGCAAAATTCGCGCGCCTCGCGCGGCGCTAAGCGGCGCACTGAGCCGAGTCCACTCCGCACCAAAGCGGGCCAGCGCGGTGGCAAGCGTGGGTGGCAGTTTCCGCACGGTCAATCGGGTTGGCACTTTTACCCTCTGGAAAAAGCCCTTTTCAAACCATTTCCGGTTTGAGGGCACGAACTGCGTCACGAGGATGAATCCATACACGGCGACGTTCCACAGCATGATGCCCAGAAGCGGCGCCGACAACAGATCCACCCGATGCGGGTCTGTCAAACGGTCGGCCAGCGCGCCAAATAGAAAGGCTGCCACCGACACGATCCAGCCCGCCCAAAGTGTCCAGCCAGTAGCGCGTGTTGCGACCGCGAACGCTGGCGTACGCTCGGCAATCTTTTTGAGTATCTGCTCGGCGCGTTTTTGAAGCAGCAAGGCAGGCGTCACGCTGGATTTATCTTCCGACGCCTGCCAATGCGCGAGTTCAAGCGCGCTGCGGCTTGCGTAGGTGCGGTCATCGTCGCTCAGAACCTGCTTGTCCGAGTCGGTGATCTCGATTGCGCGAACCAGCACTATATTTCGTGCAGCCTGCTCGTCCATGGAAATTCCGTATTTATGCAAGCATGAATTAGAGCAT
>JAHEBY010000397.1 GCA_024642025.1 Comamonadaceae bacterium
CCTCGCTGGCTCAGCGCAAACGCCTGGTCACAAGCCGCGCGGCAGAAAACCTGTTTTGGCTGGGCCGATACACAGAACGGGCGGAGAACAGCATTCGCCTGGCAAAACTTACACTTCATAGCTTGGGCGGCGAAGAGCAATCCAACGCCTCGCTGCTTGACTGGCTGAGTGAAATGGCGAAAACCAATACGCTGGTGCTGCCGGATGTGCCGACGGCAACAAAGGCACGGAGGGTCTTTGAACGCTCGTTGATCGCCAGTCTGGGCAATGCTGCCGAAGTCACCAGCGTGGGTTATTACCTGCGTTCGCTGAAGGCCGTGGCGTCCAATGTGCGGGAGCGACTGTCGCAAGAGCAATGGCGTTTGATTGTGCGGGCCGAAGATGAATTTATTGCCGCTTGCGCCACGCATGACCGGAAGGGCGACTACTCAGCACTGGAAGCCCTGCAGACACTGAAAAACACCAGCGATCACATGGCTGCCATCACCGGTGCACAGACCGACCGCATGACGCGGGACGATGGCTGGCGACTGCTGAGCATTGGCCGCCATATCGAGCGGCTGACTTTCCTGGCCGCGGCACTCGCTCATGGCCTGGAAACCGATTGCGTGCAAACCACTGGTGGCTTTGAGGCTTTGCTGTCGCTTTTTGACGCAACCATCAGCTTCCATGCCCAGTTTCAGCAGAGTCGCGAAATGCCTGCGTTGATCGATCTGGTGGTGCTGGACCCGGACAATCCGCGTTCGCTGGCCTGGGTCGCCCATTCGCTGAGGGGGCGCCTTGCCAAGTTGGCTGGCAGTCCCGCGAGTGATCTGACGCCGCTGGCGCTTAAGGTCACTGATCCGTCAGCGTGGGGACTGATCCAGCTAAGCGAGGCCGGGCCCGACGGTGACTACGCAGTTTTGACCGATATGCTGTGGAAGATCGTGGATTCAGCCTATGCTGTCTCTGACGAAATCAGCACCACCTATTTCACTCATACTGGCAACATCAAGTACAGCCTGGGGTCCTGATGAAGTTGCTGGTTACCCACGAGACGGTCTACGATTACGCGCCTGCTGTTGAGAATGCGCTGCACATGGCTTATTTGCAGCCCGTGAGCAACGACCATCAGCAACTCATCAGCCACGCCCTCACCATCGAACCGACACCTGCACAGAACCGTCAGACGGTAGACATCTTTGGCAACGCGCGCAGCTTTTTCTCGCTGCAGGCACCTCACAATGCCTTGACGGTGGTTTCTCAAAGCGTCGTCAACACCGCCGCCCGCGCGCTGCCCAAAAGCACCATCAGCTGGGAAGACACACGCGAATATTTCCGCTACCAGGCGGGCCGCCAGTTCGATGCCATCAGTGAGTTTGTCTTTGCATCTCCCTATTGCCCCCGGGCTGCGGAATTTGCCGAGTATGCCCGCCCAAGCTTTGAACAAGGCGTGAGCTTGCTGGCAGCGGCCAAAGACCTGATGGAGCGCATTCACAACGATTTTGAGTACGAAAGCGAGAGCACCGAAATCAACACGCCTGCGCTCGAAGCGCTGGCACAGCGTAAAGGCGTTTGCCAGGACTTCGCCCACATCATGATTGCCTGCTTGCGTGCCATCGGGCTCCCAGTCCGCTACGTGAGCGGCTATTTGCTCACCGTTGCGCCGCCGGGAAAAGTCAAGCTCAAGGGCAGCGATGCCTCGCACGCCTGGGTTTCGATCTATGTGCCGGATTTCCCCGCGGATGGCCGCTGGTGCGACCTTGACCCGACCAACAACCGCATGGGGTGGTATTCACCCGGTGAGGACTACATTACCCTGGCCACTGGCCGTGATTTTGCCGACGTGTCACCTTTGCGAGGCGTGATACACGGTGGCGCCAGTCACAAACTCAAAGTCGCCGTGACGGTGGAGCCCATTGAGGGTGACACGACAGACAAATTGACGCCGCAAACCCAGCCCCAGACCCAGACTCAATCGCAAACCGTTTCAGCCGTGCTCCCCACAGGTGCACAGGCAGACATGCAGCAAAGCCAGTCGCAGTCTTGATGCTATTTTATTAGTAGCTGACAATACACATGGGACGAGGGCTAGAGTCCTAATTTACTAAACAACATAGATAGGAAGCAGCAGCATGAGCGTTTACGACAAATTGACAGAACTCAACATCACATTGCCTCCCGTTGCCATTCCCGCGGCAGCTTATGTCCCTTTTGTGCAGACTGGAAACCTCGTTTTCCTGAGCGGGCACCTAGCCAAGAAAGACGGCAAACCTTGGGTTGGGCAACTCGGCAAAAACATGACCACTGAGCAAGGCAAATCGGCCGCCCGAGCTATCGCCATAGACCTGATGGGCACCCTGCACGCCGCAGTGGGTGACCTGAACCGCGTCAAGCGCATTGTCAAATTGATGTCATTGGTCAATTCAACCTCGGAATTCACCGAACAACACCTGGTGACCAACGGAGCCAGTGAGTTGATCGGTGAAGTGTTCGCCGGGGCCGGCGCCCATGCGCGTAGCGCGTTTGGTGTGGCGCAGATTCCGATGGGGGCCTGTGTGGAAATTGAGATGATTGCTGAGTTGGGCTGATTTTTTGGCCACAAGCTAGGGCCATTTTTGCTTTTTTTTCCTCCGCGGAGTTTGCTTCTCCCCCCCTATCCCCCCAGCCCCCTTTCCACCCCCGCCGGGGCGGAAAGGGGGAGCCTCATTTTGCTTTTGGAGAATTCGGACGGGGAAATTGGGGACGGTTGCTGGAGGTAGTGGTTATTAAGGTTTCTGGGGTTGAGTTCCGAGCGCCGGAGGGAGGAGCTGCATTTAGTGTGCGTGGCGCAGACGCCCGTTGGTTGAATAGAGATCAAGTCGCGGCATTACGCACGCAACCGAGGCTTTTCCCCGGCGCTCGGAACTCAGCCCCTGAGACGTTTAAACGCAACTACCTCCAGCAACCGCCCCCAATTTCCCCGTAACGTCAACGCCAACAATCAAATCAAGACCCCCCTCTTCCGCCCGGAGGGGCG